>JAAZEK010000397.1 GCA_012512335.1 Clostridiales bacterium
ACCTGTTGATTTAATTAAGGAGTTTTTAGATGGTTCAAAGTTCGCAGACTTTTTCTTAAATTCTAATATATTCTCAAACTTTGTTAAAGGAAGATAAAAAATGTTTCACGTGAAACAACGAGTTTAATTTGTTTCACGTGAAACATTTTTAGTTAGTTGGAATATACTATTTATTTACTCTTTCCATGATTCTTTCCAAATCTTCATTGCTATAATATTCTATCTCAATGATACCCTTCTTAGCTCCAGGTTTTATCTGAACCCTTGTTCCTAAAGACTCTTCAAGTCCTGATTCTATTTCTAAAATATAACTTGGCTTTTCCTTAGCTTTGCTTTTACTTACTTTCTTATTTAAACCTTGTATTAAGTTCTCTGTTTCTCTAACACTTAGCTCTTTTTCTACTATTGTATTGGCTATTGTTTCTCTTAACGAGTTGTCGGATAAAGCTAACAAGCTACGTGCATGACCTGCTGTCAGCTTTTCTTCTGCCAGTAATTTCTGTATTCTCTCAGAAAGCTGTAAGAGTCGCAAAGCGTTTGCTACTGCAGGTCTACTTTTCCCTAAACGTTTAGCAGTTTCTTCTTGGGTTAGATTAAGTCTATTAACCAACACCTGCACACCTTTTGCTTCATCAATGGGATTTAGATCCTCTCTTTGTAGGTTTTCTATTAATCCAATTTCTATAGATTGCTTTTCATCTATCTCTATAATTATAGCAGGAATTGTATCTTTAGAAGCCAACCTAGAAGCACGCCATCTTCGTTCACCAGCTACTATCTGATATCGGTTACCTTTTGATGTGACTATAATAGGTTGAACGACTCCATGAATCCGAATGGAATCAGCTAACTCTTTTATTTTCTCATCATCAAACCTTGATCTTGCCTGATTTGGATTTGGATCTATACTTGTAATTGATATTTCTACAATTCTTGAATGATCAAGATTTTTTTCATCTGCTTCGTCCTTATAGCTTTCGAACAAAGCATCTAGCCCTCTTCCTAAGCCTTTTTTTACATTAGCCAATCGTCATCCTCCTCCTCGTTATCTATAATTTCTTGAGCTAAATCTGTATATGCCTCTGCGCCTGCACATTTAGGGTCATAAGCGATTACAGGCATTCCATGACTAGGAGCTTCCCCAAGCCTAACATTTCTAGGAATGATAGTTGTGTATACCTTATTCTTAAAGTGTTTCTTAACCTCATCTACTACTTGTATAGCCAGGTTAGTTCTAGAATCAAACATGGTGAGTACTACACCTACAATTTCTAGTTTAGGGTTAAGATTTTTTCTTACCAAATCAAATGTACTAAGTAATTGAGTTAGCCCTTCTAATGCATAATACTCACATTGTATAGGCACAAGAAGCTTGTCTGCTGCTGTCAGTGAGTTGATAGTTATTAAGCCTAGAGAAGGAGGACAATCAATGAAAATATAATCATAATCATTTTTTATTTCTTCTAAAGCTCGCTTTAATATAGTTTCCCTTGCCATCATAGGAACCAACTCAATTTCAGCTCCTGCCAGCTCTATTTTAGATACGATAATATCCAAGTTATCATAATCAGTATGTATTATAGCGTCTCTTGCAGGCACGCCGTTAATGATTACATCATAGATGGATTTATCTGCTTTGTTTTTATCAATTCCTAGACCGCTCGTTGTATTACCTTGGGGGTCAATATCAATAGTTAAAACCTTTTTACCAAGTGCAGCCAAACAAGCACTTAAATTTACATTGGTAGTTGTTTTGCCAACACCGCCCTTCTGGTTGGCAATGGCAATTATACTGGACATATATCGCACTCCTTTTTCCTTATTAATTCTATTATAGTAGATATTATCATTTAGCGAAAGGGCAAAGATATACTTTCTTACGAAATGTAGTATTTTCAGCTGATATGAGCTCTATATTGATTCGTGATTGCAACAGCGACTGGAATATATTTATTACTAAGATGAAGCACGCGAACCGTCCCCATGCTTCTCTCAAAATAATAAATCATATGGAAGGAGCCTTTGCAGGAACGATTATCAATCTTAGCGAATATCAGCAGAAAATGCGTTAAGCACCTTTCACTGTCTGAGCGCAGCGAGTTTGGAAGGTGTAGTATTTTCAGCTGAGATGAGCTCTAGATTGATTCGTGATTGCA
>JAAZEK010000398.1 GCA_012512335.1 Clostridiales bacterium
TATTGGCTCCTGTGCCTACACCACAAGGGTTAGCATGCTTAACAGCAACTATAGTGGGTTGGTCAAACTCTCTCAGAAGGTCCAATGCACCATTAGTGTCATTTATATTATTATAAGACAATTCTTTTCCATGCAATTGGATAGCTGTAGGGAGACTACCGACAATAGGTCGAATTTCCTTATAGAAAACCGCCTGCTGATGGGGGTTTTCTCCATAACGCATATCCTGTTGTTTCTCATAAGTTGTAGTTAACAATTCAGGAAAGATTTCCTTGCCTGATTGTTCTCTAAGATATTGGGCAATTAACGCGTCATAATGAGCTGTCTGTTCAAATACCTTGGAAGCTAAATTAAACTTAGTGGATTTACTAATTCCACCTTCACGTAATTCCTTTAAGACTAGCTCATAGTCAGCAGGATCTACGACTACAGCTACATCCTGATAGTTTTTAGCTGCAGATCTTAGCATAGTTGGTCCACCAATATCAATATTCTCTATGGCGTCTTCCAGCTGCACGCCCTCCTTTAGGATAGTTTGCCTAAAAGGATATAGGTTTATGACAACAAGATCTATGCAATCAACGCCCAATTCTTCCAGCTGTCGCATATGGTCTGGATTGTCTCTGATAGCTAGAATTCCTGCATGTACTTTAGGATGCAAGGTTTTTACACGTCCATCCAGACATTCTGGGAAGCCTGTCACTTCACTTATATTGGTTACAGGAATCCCTGCTTCCTGCAACGCTTTGGCCGTTCCTCCAGTTGAAAGTATTTCAAAAGACAAGTCAGCCAACTCTCTAGCTAGCTCTACTACACCAGACTTGTCCGATACACTGATTAGTGCACGTTTTTTACTCATAAACAAACTCACTCCTCAATTATCACTCTTCGCCCTAACACCTTTAATTTATCCTGAACCAATAAGGCCACTGCCTTGGGTAAAAGCTCATGCTCCACTTTCAGCACCCTGCTTCCTAAGCTTTCAGCCGTATCATCAGCTTGTACTTCCACAGCCTTCTGCATGATAATAGGACCTGTGTCTGCTCCTTCATCTACAAAATGCACTGTAGCACCAGTAAGCTTTGCACCATAGTCTAACACTGCTTGATGGACCTTTTGTCCATAGAAGCCCATCCCGCAAAATGCAGGAATTAAGGAAGGATGAATATTAATAATCCGATTTCGATAGTGCTCTACTAATCCTGGTGACAATATGCTGAGATAGCCTGCTAGTACTATATACTCCACATCATGAGCTTTCAATTGATCTAACATAGCCTGATGGAAAGCCTTTGTATCAGCATATTCTTTTCTGTTGAGGTAGCAGGTTGATATCCCCGAATTTTCAGCTCGCACTAAGCCATAAGCATTCGCTCTATTGGAAATCACCAAATTAATTTTCCCAGGAATTTCACCTTTTTCTATTCCATCAATAATTGCTTGTAGATTGGTGCCACCTCCGGATAAAAGCACTCCTATCCCCTTCACCTTAGCACCATGCCTTCCTGTCCTTCTACTACCTTACCGATCAAGTAAGCTGGATAACCAGATTCTTTCAAAGAATCTACAATTTTTTGTGCTTCATGTGACTCACATGCAAGAACCATACCGATTCCCATGTTAAATGTATTAAACAAGCTTTGCTCTTGCATTTGGCCTGCTTCTTTCAGCAGGTGAAATATAGGAGGTATCGGCCAGCTATCCCGTTGGATTTCTGCACTTAAGCCTTGGGGAAGCATTCTGGGAAGGTTTTCGATGAATCCACCACCAGTTATGTGAGACAAGCCTTTTATTGAAAAATGCTTTATTAGCTCCAAGATTCCCTTAACATAAATTCGAGTTGGTTTAAGCAATTCTTCTCCTATGGTCATTCCTAAATCATCATTATATTCATTAAGTCGATTATTCTCTTCCATTAAAAGCTTTCGAACCAACGAGAAGCCATTGCTATGCACTCCATTAGATGCCAACCCTATTAGGGTATCCCCCGGTTTTATGTTGGAACCATCTATGATCTTCTTTCGATCTACTAAACCTACTGCAAAGCCAGCTACATCGTATTCACCTGTTTTATAAAAGCCAGGCATTTCAGCAGTTTCTCCACCAATGAGGGCACAAGCTGCCTCAATACAGCCTTCTGAAATTCCCTTAACAATTTCAGCAACTTGCCGTGGGAATAGCTTACCTACTGCAATGTAATCTAAAAAGAATAGTGGCTTAGCCCCTTGGCATACCAAGTCATTGACACACATTGCAACGCAGTCAATACCTATACTGTCATGACGATCCATGGTGAAGGCAATCTTTAATTTAGTTCCTACGCCATCGGTTCCTGCTACTAAAACTGGTTCTTCAATACCCCTAGTATCTAGAGAAAATAATCCTCCAAATCCGCCTAATCCACCTATAACGTTAGGTGTATGGGTATTCGTGACATATTGCTTCATCTGACGAACAGCTTCATAACCAGCTTCTACGTCTACTCCAGCATCTTTATAGTTAATTTCCATGTCCACTTACCTCCTGTACATGTATTTTACTTCCGTCAATCTATCTTTCTTCACAGCTACTCTATTCCTTTTCGTTCTTTACATCTGTGGGATAGTTCCCGCTAAAGCATCCCCGGCAAAAATCACAGCCACTGCCCTCTACTGTTTTCAGAAGGCCTTCTTGGCTGAGATAACCAAGAGAATCAGCCCCAATTATCTTGCAGATTTCATCTACTTTATAGGAATGTCCAATTAATTGATCTGAGGTTTCAATATCAATTCCATACGGGCAATAAAAGCGCACAGGAGGTGAACTTATGCGCATATGAACCTCTTTGGCCCCTGCAAGGCGCAACATCTCTACGATTTTCTTACTTGTAGTGCCCCTGACTATAGAGTCGTCTATAACTACAATCCGCTTTCCCTTTACAATTCGTCTTAGAGCATTTAACTTAACTCGTACTCCTTGCTCTCTCAAGCGCTGATTAGCCTTGATAAAGGTCCTACCCACATAACGGTTCTTTATAAAGCCTTCTCCAAATGGTATCCCGGATGCTTCTGCGTATCCCAAGGCAGCAGTGGTCCCAGAATCTGGAACACCTACCACTAGGTCAGCCTCTGCTGGATGTTCAGCTGCTAATCTAGCTCCTGCATCCTTTCTTGCCATATATACGCTGATTCCATCGATAGTGCTATCTGTACGAGCTATATAGACAAATTCGAAAATGCACAATGCTGAGCTTAAAGGAATTGGTGTTTGAATTGATGTCAGACCATCCTTATCGATAATAATAAGCTCTCCTGGCTTTACATCTCTAATGTAATCTGCACCTATAGTATCAAAAGAACAGGTTTCCGAGGCTATCACATAGGAATTTCCAAGTCTACCTAAGGCCAATGGCCGAATGCCAAGAGGATCGCGTATAGCAACCAGCTTGTCTTCAGTCATAAATAATAGAGCATACGCACCTTGGATCATGCTGATCATCTTTTTAAGCGCATCCTCTAGCCCTAAATCTATACTCCTGGCAATTAGATTAGCTATTACCTCTATGTCCAAATTAGTTTGAAAAATGGTACCTGTCTCTTCCAGTTCGCTTCTTAAGGCTTCAGCATTTGATAATCGACCATTATGCGTTAGAGCCATGGAACCCTTCTTATATTTGGTAACTAAAGGTTGAGCATTTGCGTATAATCTATCTCCCGATGTTGTGTATCGTATATGGCCAATAGCTGCCTTTCCTCCGCTTAGAGAGGCCATGGTCTGATCATCAAACACATCAGTTACTAGGCCCATACCCTTGTGATATATAATTTCATTACCATTGGAAACTGCAATTCCTGCGCTTTCCTGTCCACGGTGCTGAAGAGCATACAGTCCAAAGTATACAATGTCTTGCACGTCCAAACCATCTTGATCAAATATGCCAAGCATTTGTGTTCCCCTTTTCTTTAATCAAACTCCTATGAGTATCATTCCAGAACTTCTAATCACTTATTTACAAATTCAACTGTTATTGTGAAGCATTTACAAGTCTTCTACTTCTTTTTGAATAAGCTGGTCCTTTTTCATAACCTGCTCTGCCATTTCTTCTTTGTATTCTCTTAATCCTGCTTTCAAGTCGCTGGATCCGATAGAAAGGATCTGAATAGCCAATAAGGCTGCATTTTCTGCGCCATCGATGGCAACAGTAGCTACCGGAATTCCTTTAGGCATTTGAACCATTGATAAGAGTGAATCTAATCCATCCATAGTGGAGGATTTTATCGGTAGACCTATAACTGGTAAAATAGTATAAGCAGCAATAACCCCTGCAAGGTGGGCTGCTTTGCCAGCTGCCGCAATTATAACACCAAAGCCATTTGATTCTGCATTCTTAGCAAACTCCTCTGCTTGATAAGGAGTACGGTGGGCAGAAATAACATGAACTTCTGTTTCAACTTGGAAAGTTTTTAATATTTTAATGCACTTCTTTAGAATGGGAAAATCAGAATCGCTACCCATGATAACTGCTACCTTTAATGCTTTAGTCATGAAAATACCTCCAAATAGAAAATCCCAAATCCATTTTCGGGATAATGTGAGCTTTTTCTTACATTCTTAATATACCAAAGCCATTTATCCTTGTCAATAATTTTACGAACATTTTACTGATATATTTAATTAATGTTCGGGTTTTGAAAATAATGTTATAATTTCTTGTTTCATTTACGAATATTCTGATTATCTATAATTATGAGCACATAAATGGTAGATACCATGTTATACTTCTAGTAAGATCAAATAACTTAACAAATTGTAAGCTTTAAAGCTTATAATAAATAAAAAAAATGAAAGAGAGGTCACTAAATGACGTATTTAGAAATGCTATGGACATCCTTTTTCGAGTCACTACCAAATGTTTTTTCAGCAATACTTCTGCTGATTCTCGCACTCATTGTTGCATATCTCGCAAAAAGGGTAGTCACAAAACTATTGAAACTGGTGAACGTTGACAAACACACTGAAAAGATTGGACTAGCTGATGAGGCTACAGGAAGCTCGGTAGAATTTATCGGGAAGCTGGTTTTCCTAATTGTCTTCCTCCTATTCCTACCAGGTGTACTTGACAAGCTGGGAATGCAAAATGTATCTGCACCCATTACCTCTATGGTTTCACAATTCCTGAACTATATCCCCAATATATTAGCTGCAATAGTAATCCTAGTAGTTGGATTATTTATAGCAAAGCTAATTCGACAATTGCTTACCCCAATACTTAAAAGACTAAATGTAGATAAGATCCAAGAAAAAGCTGGTATCTCTACAACGGAAAATACCACAGTCTCCTCTGTAATTTCCTATTTGGTATATGTGCTAATTTTAATTCCAGTTATCATAGCTGCTCTGCAGGTTCTTAACATTTCAGCAATATCCGAACCCGCTATTGCTATGCTGGATAAAATTATACTGTTCTTACCTAATATATTTGCTGCTATTGCCATTGTTATAATCGGTTTGTTTATCTCTAGAATTGCAGGCAAGCTATTAGCAGAAATTTTGGCAGGTGTTGGTACAGATAGATTATTGGAAAAGCTTATTCCTGAAGATAATACCAAGCTAAAAAGCTTCTCCTTGTCTAAAGGAATTGGAGATTTGGTTAAATACATACTAATCCTGCTATTCTTTGTAGAGGCAATTAATGTACTAAGACTTCAAGTATTACAAGCAGTTGGAGCTTCAATTATTGCCTACCTGCCTTTAGTTATCAGTGCAATTATTATTATGGGCGTAGCCCTATTTGTTGCTAACTGGGTAGAAAGCCTTCTCTTAAAGAGATTTACAGATCTCAAAATTGTGGCTTTTGTGGTTAAATCAGCCATTATAACCTTGGCAGTGTTCATGACATTGAATCAGTTAGGGATTGCCACATCCATTGTTAATGCAGCCTTTATCATCGTCCTTGGAGCACTTGCAGTAGCATTCGCTATTTCCTTTGGAGTTGGAGGACGAGATGCTGCTAGTAATGTTTTACAGGTATTACAGAAAAAGCATTGTCCAGAATGCGCTGACAGCGAAGAGAGTGCTATCGCAGAAAATGCCGAAGCTGTAGAACAAGAATAAAATTAAGATTAGGATTGCATTTTGTGTTTTATAATGGAATGTAAAAGCAGGGGCAGACCGAGTCGGTCTGCCCCTTTCACCTATTCAGTCCCTGTAATTGCTCGCCTGGGCTTCAAA
>JAAZEK010000399.1 GCA_012512335.1 Clostridiales bacterium
CAGAGATGTTACAGAGCGTACTGTAGCTATGGCGAAAAAATATGGTAAGGAATCTGAGAGATGGCTAATGGGATACAACAAGTGCCCTAAAGACTATAACCAGATAGTCAAGGTAGTAGATATGTATGTTGACCTGGGCGTTGATAGGCTGGGAACCTGGACCTACCGCGGAGGATATGGAACCATAGTTGCTGCACCGGAACCAATTAAACTATGGGACAAAATAGGCGAAAATTATAATAGAGTACTAAAGGTTTACTAGATACTAGATACGGGATACTGTTATAACGTTTTGTCATTCCGAATGTACTGAGGAATCTGTTTTCAGTATGGGATATGGGATTCGAGATACAGGATATATGTTGGGGCAGACGAATCTATCTGCCTTATTAGAGCTTAGAGGTCAGAAGTTATAAGTGGAGGTTGAGTATTATGATAAACTCAGAAAAATGCCAGGATGGTCTGCAGTTTCTAATTGATAAATATAATGTTGACGCTGATGCAAAGCTTAATTGTAACGACTTAATGCTAAACTTTGATAAAAGCAGTTTCCCCTTGTTGCCATGGCGTAACGAACGTAGGTTTGTAGAGCTGAAAAATATAGTCAATGATGGTACCTTGGAAGGAATTAGTGTTATGCGGGTTTGCAGAATAGAAAGTGTAGACTCGGAATTAAGAAGCCTAATCTATCGCGAATTAGACCTATGCCAGTGGATATTGGGGAGTAAAATCTCATCCATATATATGGTTGAGAATGGGGAAAAAGCTGCTAATATAATTGCTAAAATGGAGTCAGGTGTCGTTTGTACAATTGAAGTTGCAGCTACTTTACCTGCAGATTCAAAAATCATAGATAAACATGAAATAATATCACAGCGTGGAATAGCATGTGACAGGGTTGTAGACACACAGGTTCCTCAGGAATCCATTTATCTTTTCACTGATGAAGGTGAGCAAGCTTATTTGGATGTGGATTTTGAATTGTTTGACTATACCGTTGAGGAAGTAGCCTTGGTAAGACAAGGGTTTGCAGTAATCAGGGATTCAAAGTTGAGAGTAGAATTAGCAGAAAGCGCAGAGTACCTAATGAATATGGTAGATATGGCAATACAATCGGCAAAGAGTAATAAGGCTATGCTAGCTTCGGGAGGTGCTAACCAATGAAGGCTTTAAAAATTGCTATGATGTCTATGACTCATGGTCATACAAGAAAATATTATCAAGTGTTAAGGGAGAATCCTCAGTTGGATTGGGTTGCAGTAGCAACTGCTAATGATGAGGTTAAGGAAATTTTTCTTAATAGTGTAGATGGTATTCCGTGTTATGATAGTGAAACCGAAATGCTCGATGCTCATCCTGAGATTGAGGCTGTTGTTCTTGCAAGCGAAAATAGCGACCATCTGCGACAAATGAAATTATGTGCAGAGCGAGGCATTCATATTTTATCAATGAAAATCCCAACATTTGATATGGACGAATATGATGAAATGATAGATATTGTTGAAAAATCCGGTGTAGTATGTCAAATCGAGCTGGAGCTGCATTATAATCCCGTAGTTAGAAGGTTAAAGGAATTAAATGATTCCAACAAAATTGGAAATATCCTATCGTTTCAGGCAACCAATATAACCCTTTCGCCAGTCTGGGCTTTTCCATGGCAAGGAGTTCCTGAGTTAAGCTATGGTAAAAGAATGGTACTTAAGGAAGGGGATCAGCGATATCGCGGTGGCGCATTGTGCGACCATCCTCATATCTTTGACTTAATACGTGAAATAACAGATAGTGAATTTGATAGTATTTATGCAAGTGTAGCGCCTAATATCAGACCTGATATTGAGGTAGAGGATATGCTTAGTGTAGTTGGAAAGATGAAAAATGGAACCATATTTTCACTAGATCCGTCCTGGTCAAGAATGGAGGAGCGACTCAAGGTTCCAGGCCCAGGCTGGGAAGTAGCTCCCAAGCGTATGGAAGTAAATATCACTATAAATGGTGAAAAAGGTGTGATTATGACCGATTGTTTTGGTCCAAATGTGTACCATAACGGTGCTCATAAAGATAGATATACCGTAAGATATACCTATTTTGATGAATGGGTAGGATTGATAGATGAGTTTATCGACTGCATAAGGAACAAGAAAACTCCAAAAATCAATCTTCAATGGCATAAGAAAACTATAGAGGCTATGAATGCTTGCTATGAAAGCATTCAGACTGGGAATCCTGTAA
>JAAZEK010000400.1 GCA_012512335.1 Clostridiales bacterium
AATTTCAGCTAATGTAAGTGATTGGCCGGTTGGATTATTAGGGTTGTCTATATATACAATCGAAGTTTCTGGTGTAATTGCCTCAATAAGCTTATCGACATTTTCTTGATAATTATCTTCCTTTGATGTTTCTACACCTATTACCTTAATTCCCATTATTCGTGCATATTCTACCATTTCAGTGAAGGTAGGAAGGAAGCAGACCATTTCTGCACCAGTACCTGCGAGCACTGTCGATAAAAGCTGCAACGCAGTCACACTACCATCTGTAAGAACTATATTTTCCTTCTCAACATAAGCATAGTCTGCCCAATAATCTACAATAGCTTGATGAGCTTCTGTGCTATGCGGATATTGCGAAAGAGAGCTTACATCGAAGTTGTGAATTACATCCGAAACTAAGTCCGGGAAGCCGTAGGGATTTACTCCTAAACTACAATCAAGCATGTTCCCAGTCGCAATGGGTGTATTTTCTGCGTAGCTTTTTCTATCTGCGAGTAGCTCAGCTCTTATCTTACGAATGGACATTATTAACCTCCAATTTTAGAAATTCTAATACTCTAGAGTACTCTAGTATTCCTTACAAAATAGTTTAACCTGTTTGTTCATTATAATAAATATAAATATGCTATACAAGGAAAAATATAACAGTGTTTTTGTTGAACGATTTTTCTTTGTGTTGTATAATTTACAAAAGACAAGAAAACAGGAGGATAGTGCCATGGTTAAGTTAATAGTAGGTCAGAAGGGAAGCGGAAAGACTAAGAAGATGATTGACCTTGCAAATGAAGAGGTTGAATCATCAAAGGGCAATATTATATTCGTTAACAAGAATGCTAAGCTTACTTATGATCTTGACTATAAGATTAGAGTAATTTGCATGGAGGATTTCACACATGTTACTAACGAGTATGAATATATTGGCTTTATTTTCGGAATCATTAGTTCAGATAATGATATTGAGACAATCTATTTAGACGGTGTTATGAGACATGCTGACTTCTCACTTCAGGTTATTCCAAGCTTTATTGACAAGCTAAAGGTTGTGTCAAAGGAATATGGAATGGATTTCGTTGTTAGCATCAGTGCAGAGCTTGAGGAACTGAATGGAGTTAATTTCGAGGATATAGAAGTTCTTAATTAGTTGACGAAGTGAAGTATA
The DNA here is from genome assembly GCA_012512335.1 of Clostridiales bacterium. Lineage (GTDB taxonomy): Bacteria > Bacillota > Clostridia > Caldicoprobacterales > DTU083 > UBA5454. Next base: position 1,163 of record JAAZEK010000400.1, read on the forward strand.
GAATAACTACAAGATCCCGTGCTTGATGCTCGGGATTTCTTGTTTTTTTTAAGAATATTTTTATTTCAAAATAAAGCTATGCTTCTGTAGCACGATTTATATATAATCTGTGATTAGAAAGGTGGGCTAGATGGGCGTAATAACTGATATACATGAAGGCTATCTTGAAGGCCTAAATATTGCAGGAAGGATGCTCGATAATAAAGATGAAATTTTCGAGTCCTCTGAAAATCACTTTTTTGAACTAAAGGAGACACAAGATAATGTCAATAGATTAGCACTTGGTGACAATGTTGAGTATATGAAGTGGCTGATTAACAATGGCTACAAGGATAAGCTCCGTCTTATATATATTGATCCACCATTTTTTACTAAAACTAAGTATAATGCGAGTGTTGTATTAAATGATAATAGTGGAAAGAAGTATAAAATTCATCACCTTGCTTACGATGACACATTTGAAAGCAATTTAAAGCTATATATTGAAAATATTACATGCAGATTGGTTTTAATGAAAGAACTGTTAGCAAGCGACGGTACCATATGGGTGCATCTTGATTGGCATTCCTTGCATTATGTAAAAATAATAATGGATGAAATCTTCGGTGAAAAGAATTTCATTAATGAAATTATATGGAAATATAAATCAGGTGGCTCTAGCCATAAGCATTTTAGTAAAAAGCATGATGTAATTCTTGTCTATTCTAAATCAAATAAATATTACTTAAATGTACCAAAAGAGAAATCCTATAATCGAAATCTAAAGCCTTATAGATTCAAGGGGGTCAAGGAATTTAAGGATGAATATGGTTGGTATACTATGGTAAACATGAAGGATGTCTGGTCAATCGATATGGTTGGCAGAACCTCTAAGGAGCGAAATGGCTATGCTACACAGAAACCATTAGAGCTTCTAGAA
>JAAZEK010000401.1 GCA_012512335.1 Clostridiales bacterium
GAAGTATGGAGCAATTGGGAAAATGAGTTTCCTGGGGATGAGATTCCATATTTAACAGCCAATCCTCAATATGCTGGTAAGATTCCCGATCTGTACCGTGAAGAAAATTTCAGAGCATTTTTGAACCAGGCAGGTTTGGAGGGCTATGACCAATTCTCTCCCTTTTTCCGTTGGAAGACTCAGATGACTCGTGAGCAGTTAGAATCTACATTATCCCATAGTCTAGCTGCTCTATATAAGGGGCAATCCTTATTTGTTTTGACGAAAACTGCTGAAGGAAGCTATGAGAGCAGAGAAATTCCTGAAGATATAGGTAGCCTTCTTAATATTGAGGTGCTTCAACGTGGAGAAGGAGGCAATATGATGGAGCTGGAGATTACCACCACCCATGGGAGCTTTAAGATTAGGAAGGAATATAATATCCGGCAAGCGCTAAAACCAGTCAACTATTTAAGTGGTCAGCCAATAGAGCTTATATTAAAAGACGGTTCCATAAGAGAAAACTTCCCTCTTCTTCCTAGCGCATTTGCCTATATAGACTTTCATCGGGACACCGATGGCAATATTCTTGATATTTACATTCATGGCGGAGGTTATGGGCATGGTGTAGGCATGAGCCAATATGGTACATACGGCTTAACCCTAATGGGTAGTAACTGGAAGACTATTCTTAAGCATTATTATCCAGGTAGTGAACTAAAGAACTTATATGATATTGGATATTAGTTCCATGTCATTCCTAATGCAAAGAGGAATCTTGTTTAAACGCAGCGAGGTGTATTATGAGTTTACCCAAAGCAATCGAGTATGTAATACGGAAAATAATGAATCATGGCGGTCAGGCCTACTTGGTAGGTGGTGCTTTAAGAGATCACCTATTGGGTAGACCTATTGTCGACTATGACATAGCGGTATCACTTCTACCAGATGAGATTACAGCTCTTTTCTCCGATCACAGAAGTTGGCCTACAGGAAAACGCTTTGGAACTGTGACTATTGAAGTAGATAAAATGAACATAGAAATTACAACCTTTAGGCAGGAAACCCTTTATTCCGATAGCCGTCATCCAGACAAGGTATCTTTTGTCACAGATATCAACCTAGACCTATCTCGCAGGGATTTTACCATTAATGCTATGGCCTGGAATCCTTTCCAGACAAGCAATTTCATTGATCCCTTTAAAGGAAAGGAAGACCTTAATCAGAGAATCATCCGAACTGTTGGCTCTCCTTATGAACGCTTCGCAGAAGATCCACTGCGAATCATGAGGGGAATTCGTTTCTCAGCCCAACTGAATTTTCAGATTAATGAGGAAACCAAAAAGGCTATGACTCTTTGCTCAAAAGAATTGCATAAGGTCTCAGCAGAAAGAATTCGAGATGAACTTAACAAAATACTTCTCTCCCCACATCCAGACAAAGGCCTTTTGGAGTTGCAGGAAACTGGTACACTCTCTATTTTGGTTACACCAAAAGGGGAAACAAAAGAAAATACATTAACTCTACTTAACGGGCAAAATACACAACATATAAATCATCTGGAAATGCAATTGCCACTTCGTCTGGCTGCATTTATGAGTTTGCTATATAAGTATGAAATAGGCTTTAACGCGCCTAGGAGCGCTAGCTTCTTAAATGACAGTTTACGTAGCCTAAGATATGATAATAAAACCATAGCTCATGTTATTAAGCTAATGCAAGCCTATGAAAGTTTCCACTCCACGGAGGTTTCACCTTATATTATACGAAAGCTAACAGGACAAGTAGGCATGGATGATATTAGAAGCATACTGAGCTGGGCAGATATTGCAAATAAATACGATGTGCAATGCGACACTCGATACGACAATGTTAGCTTGAGCTTAAATAAGGATGATCAAGAAGCTAAGCTAAAGGAAGCCATATTAATCTTGAGTAGGATCCAACAGAATAACGACCCTGTATTTTTTGAACAGCTAGACATAAAAGGTGATGATGTTCTAAGCATAGGCATCGGAAATAAGAATCCTAGATTGGTAGGAGAAGCCTTAAGCTTAGCATATGATTGGATATTGCAGAATCCAGAATGTAATCATAAAGAGTATATGTTAGATAAATTGAAAAAGCACTACTGCAGGTTACTGTTCACTGGCATGTAAAATAAAAAATATATTCCAGTCGCTGTTACAATCACGGATCAATCTAGAGCTCATATCAGCTGAAAATACTACACCTTCCAAACTCACTGCATTTAGACAGTGAAAGGTGCTTAACGCATTTTCTGCTGATATTCGCTAAGGTTGATAACCGTTCCTGCAAAGGCTTCTTCCATATGATTTATTATTTTGGTGTGAACAGCAACCTACTGCAGTATAAACCAGTATGAAACAGTAACTAATGCAGAAATAAACATTGTTATTTGGATTTCACTATTATATACTGAACTTGTGTAACTAAAAAAGACTTGGGGGTTTAATAATTGAATTTGTTTGAACAATTTACCAATAGCCTGTGGAATTTTCGCTCTTATCGATCCTTATCTCAAACAAAAGGTGGCAAAAGCTTTTTGTATATATTCCTTTTGTTTTTGCTTGTCTACCTAATCGGTAGTTTTTATGCTGGGATTCAGGTCGACACCTTTATAAATTATCTCCAATCTTCCATGGAAGACAATGTGCCAGACTTTAGGCTGGCAAACGGCAGGTTCACCTTTGATGGGGAAATGCCCTACCGCATAGAAGATAACGATTTCCTTTTAATAATTGACACCACTGGTCAAACTACACTAGATGAATTTGATGCAAAAAGTAGTGGAATGCTCATAACAGAAGGGGAAATGATTACCATCAGTTTAGGAAAACCTGAAACCACATCTTTTTCCATGATGGGTCCTATTGAAATTAGCAAGGATCAAATTCTGAAATTTTTACCAAGCTTAAAAGTAGTATTTGTTGTAATTATGGCCATAGCCTTCCTATTCGCTTTTGCTGGAAAGTTATTCGGTATTTTGATGCTATCCCTAATAGCAATGATAGCAAGCTCCATGTTCCGTCAGCAGCTCACTTTCCAAAATCATTGGAATGTAGCTATTTATGCATCTACACTAGCTATGATTATTAAGCTATCAAACACTCTCTTAGGCGGTCCTTTAGACGGTTTCATGTTCCTAATTTATTGGAGTTTGGCTATAAGCTGGGCATTCCTTGGCATCTATAATATGCCAAAAGCTAACCCAAACCATGCCTCGCCCATAATGGAACAAGCTGATGGTAACCCACAGGCGGAGTAAATTCAATTTTAAAGTATGTGCAAAATTTCAAGTAATGTGTGCTTTTTAAGGTCAAATCCACACATTACTTGAAAATCTGAGCAGAAAATGCCAAAATACGAGCAAAATCCGCACATTAGTTGAAAAACTGAACAAAGCTCGCTGAAAAACAGTAGGAAACAGTGCGAATCCACACACTAGTTGAAATTTTGCACGTTCAGAAGGCTCTTTGAACCACCTCAACTCTATGGTGACTATTCAGGAGTGGCATAAATGTATACCTGTTATCGTGTAATTCCGAATGTAGATGTAGTGAAGAATCTTTATTTGTTACACGAATGATGTTGTTAACAGTTACTCTACTTCATAACTATAATTATAAATTGAAGTTAGTGTTTAGTGGTTATTAACCACTATGATTCACTACGAAATGTCCTTACTAAAATTATAATACATAGAGCAAAACCTATGATTCCTAAAATTGGATAAAACCATGAAACGATATTTGAAAAGCCCAACAAACAAATTGCCAGACCTAATACAGTGCCAGCTATTGCAGGTAATATTGATTCGGCTTTATATTTTTCTTTTGCTACAGTGTGAATGGCAAAGAGGTTTCCAACAGCTGTGGTGAATATTTCTGCCCAAATAACCAAAGTGAATAGAGTTACGAAAAGTCCGCCCATCTTATTTACTATTACCATCTGAGGTATTTCCCAGTGTAAAACTTCTGGTACATTAGCCAGCAGTCCATAATTTCCAATGATCAGTAGTAATCCCAAAATACTACCTCCCAATAAGCTACCTAGGGATAGGGCTTTTTTGTCTTGAATCTCCCCTCCTAGAGGAGCTAAAACCCCTATGGACAAAACCAAATTGAAAGAAGCATAAGTGACCCCAGTATTAATCAGACTTAGTGCTTCCCCAAATTTCACAGGCTGCATCACTATAACAGGCATATTACTACGATTTAAAGCAAAAACAAAAACAGAAACACTGAAAATAACCAAACAAGGAACTATCAGTGTGTTAATAGCAAGTACTCCTTTAACGCCTCTTAAAGTTACAATTAAGGTAAGAAGAGCTGTGACTGATGCCCCTATCATATAGTGCAAGCCCCATTGTTCCTCAAAGAGAGCTCCAGCACCAGCAAACATGGCTCCGCATAATAAAATGTATGCAACAGCTAAATATAAATTCACCAGGGGAGCGGATATGCCGAAAACATGATCTATCAAGCTTCCATAAGATTTTGCACGAAGCTCTCTACCGTAAAATAGTATACTTCTGCCAACAATTACGAACAAAGCTACAGATATTAAAATTGCCCAAAAAGAGGAGTAGCCATACCGGGTGAAAAATTGAAGTATTTCCTGCCCAGTTGCAAAGCCTGCTCCTATAACTGTTCCAATATACGCCATGGCAATTCGAAACCCATCTACAATAAGCTTTTTGCTGTTTCTCATTTCCTTCCCCCAGTTAAATACAATCAGTCCATTATGATTGTATTTATGGGAAGGGAAACTTATGACAGATTAAATTGCTCCCAAAACTCAGCTAAATATCTATTAATCTCATTATAATTCTTCATTAAGGTAGAATATGATACTTCCCAGGAAGCAGCCAACTCGGCTCTATTTACAGGTAACTCCCCTTGAATACGATAATAGAGCTCCAAAGCTGCAGCCCAGCCTTCTGGCTTTCGTATTTGGGGCGCTCCAGACATTTCCCAATGATTTAGACAAGCTTCCCAAACATCCTGTATATCCTCTTCACAATCGTAGAAATAGGATTCCTTTAAACGCTTAGCAGCCATGTTAGGAATATCTTCAAATATATTACTACCATTTTCATAAGGATGACCATGCTTGACATTTACCTCTACAATGCTATCGTCAGAATAAACCAGGTAAGGCTCTTTGGCATCCATTTCCTTAAGAAGGTTAAGTGCCTCTTTAATTAAATCCTTTTCTTCAGATTTACGTAGTATAAAGCTTCGCAAAAACTCCTCCGCTTTCTCGTCACGGAAGGAAGCTACAACATTCAATATCGCTTTTTTTATCAGCGAATCATTTAGATCTAATCCCCAGCGTAAAAGGGATTCTAAGCCATCAGTTTTTTCCCATTTATCCCTAAGATCCACTCCGGATAGCTTCAATAAGTCGTGAATAGACTTTACCCTGCGAATAATTTCTTCATAGGGTACTTGAAAATGATATTCCAGCTCAATAAACTTATCGCCACCTGATATAATGCCATTGACATAATGCTTGTAGTAGCTGCTAATGGTGTTATTAGGATGGATTCTTTCTATCTTATCCCAATACTTTAAGGCAGTTTTAAACTTCTTTAAGTTATAGCAGGAAATCGCCATATAATGCAATATCTTTTTATCATAAGGTTTATATTGTAGCAACTTTTTCAGCAATGAATTAACTTTTTCATGTTGATTCATCTCGCATAGGGTAACAGCAATTTTATGCAGGTCCTCAACATCCTCGGTATTCAACCCTAGAACTGTGTCCAAATGCGGATTAGCTTCTTCATCCTTCCCCTTTTCATATAAGAAAAGAGCAATATTACAGTTGGCATGGATATTTTGAGCTTCCTCATCAATAATAGATTGGCTGACCTCAATTGCCTGGTCTATTTTGCCTACACAAAAATAAGCTAATGCTAAGTTATTACGAGCAAAAATCAACTCTGGATCTTTTCTAATAGCCTTTTCTAGCTCTCTTACCGCTCGTTTATAATCGCCTTGGTCTAATAAATCCTTACCTTTGGTTGCTATGGCTAATGCTTTATCTCGGTCTGGATCGGCATCGCTGATAAACTCATAATAGAACTCCTGACTTTGCAGAACATCCAATAGGTTTTGTGCTTCTTCAGCGTAGTAGCCGTACTCGTCCATCTCCATATATTTATCTAGACTATTTTCTGCCTTTGTGTATTCTTGAAGACCCAAAAAATTGCATGCAATAGCAAAATGGCAATCAGTGCGCTCTGGGCTCTTTTGCATTACAGAAAACAGAATCAAATTTGATTCGTGAAAATAACTCATTTCAGAAAAAACTTCGGCTAGATCCAAAGCATACTCTTGGTTATCTGGATCTTTTTCAATAGCCCTTCTATAGTAGCTTAGTGCGTTAATATAATTATTACTTTCTATATACTTTTTAGCTTTTCGGTGAAAAAAGGAACCATCCTGTTCAAAGGGGACAACCTTCTTCAACCTACCAGCAAATAATTCTTTGGCCATTTTCTCCTCCCGACCTTATATGATATGCATGCATTATAGCATAAAACTTCACTTAAACTCTACATAATTTTAAAATTGAAAAAAAAGCCTCTAGTTGAGGCTTTTGCTAGTAATTTTTCCTATGCTTGTTCCAACAAGGCTGTCAGCTCATCTTTATTAAATTGATATTCTGTGTTACAGTAATGGCAAGTCAGTTCTGCTTGTCCATCTGTTTGTATTATATCGGTTAATTCTTCCCTACCAAGGCTAAGAACAACACTTTCAAGCCTTTCCCGATTGCAATCACATTGAAAATGAAGGGGAGTTGGCTCCCATATCTTTAAATCAAAGTCTCCTAGGAGAATATTTAATATTTCCTCAGGAGAATTCCCCTGGTCTAACATTGTGGTCACAGATGGTAAGCTATTTATCTTCTTCTCAATACTGCTTATGATGCTTTCGTCCGCACCTGGAAGAGGTTGAATGATGTACCCACCTGCTGCCTTTACTGATAAATCTGGGTTCACCAAGACACCTAAGGCAACTACTGAAGCTTGTTGCTCTGAAACCCAAAAATAATTGGCTATATCATCTCCGATTTCGCCAGAAACAAGTTCTGTCTGACCTACATAAGGTTCTTTCAAACCTAAATCCTTTACCACTGTTATTTTTCCATCAAATATACCAACAGCCTTACCTACATCAAGCTTTCCTACTTCATTTAAAGGTAAGTCTACTTTAGGCTGGTCTACATATCCCTTCATTGTTCCGTCAGCCTTTGCCACACTGACAATGTTACCAAGTGGACCGTCACCCTTTACTATAATAGAAAGCACATCATTACTATTTTTCATATCAGCCGCCATCAACCCAGCAGCTGTTAACACTCTGCCCAGGGCAGCTGTAGCAACAGGATAGGTATTGTGAAGCCTAGCAGCTTCGGAAACCAAATTACTTGTAGTGGCAGCAAAAGCTCGAACACTTCCCTGACCTGCTATTCCTCTGACTACATAATCCATTTATTACCTCCTAAAATTGAAATACCCCGGTGAACTTCACCGGGGTAAACTTGGCTCAAACTTATCTATTTAAACCAACTGAACATTGGAAGCCTGAAGACC
>JAAZEK010000402.1 GCA_012512335.1 Clostridiales bacterium
ATTTTACTGGAAGCAAAGAACATAACACCAAAATGAGGCACATAGCTAAATCTATGGGACTAAAAATGAATGAGTATGGCTTGTTCCGCGATGAGGAGAATGAGAATATTCCATGTAGCAGTGAAGAAGACTTGTTTAAAGCCCTAGGAATGGATTATATAGCTCCTGAATTAAGAGAAGATATGGGCGAGATAGAAGCGGCACTGGAAAATAAACTGCCTAAGCTAGTGGAAAGCAAGGATATGCTGGGTATTTTTCATTTTCATAGTCATTATAGCGATGGAAGTAATTCTATTGCTGAGCTGGCTGAAGAAGTTAGAAGGCAGGGCTACAGATATATGGGAATGGCAGATCACAGCCGTTCTGCCTACTATGCTAGAGGTTTGAAGGAAGAGGATATTCTAAGACAGATTGATGAAATTGATGAGCTAAACAGTCATTATAAAGATTTTCAAATATTTAAAGGTATTGAATCAGATATATTAACTGACGGATCTTTGGATTATTCTGATGACTTCCTAGAAAACTTGGATTTCGTTATAGCCTCAGTTCATTCACAGTTTAGGATGGACAAGGAGAGTATGACCAAACGTATATTAAAGGCAATGGATAACCCACATTCCACAATACTCGGACATGCTACAGGCCGGCTTTTGTTATCCCGAGAAGGCTATGAGGTGGATGTAGATAAGATTTTAGAAAAAGCAGCCCAAGTGGGGACAGTTCTCGAGATTAATGCCAACCCTCATAGACTAGATCTGGACTGGCGATGGGTAAAGAAGGCGAAGGAAATGGGCATCCGGTTTATGGTAAACCCAGACGCCCATAGTATATCAGAGATTTCCAATACCAGCTTTGGTGTTGCTATGGCAAGAAAGGGCTGGTGTGAAAAAGAGGATTTAATAAATTGCTTGGACATAGATGCAATATATAAGTATCTTGGTAAAGAAAGGTTAAAGTTATAAAATCCTTTGCTTGTTTGTAATAGAAGGGGTATTATGTAATAAAGCATACAGACGCCGTTGGATTTAGTTAAAGAAGTCAGGAGTCATAAGCCAGAATTCAGAATACTTCATGTGCGGTTACTAAGCAGCGTATGCTTGAAAGGTTGATTTTATGATTAATGGAAATATAGATGGCTTGTCAAAGCAAATTTTATTACAAATGGAAGGCATTTTTGAATTGCCCATAGAGAGGGAAGATTTTCTCTCTGAAGAGATAATATTATTATTGTGCCAGCTTACCGGGCAGACAAATCGGGAAATATCGGTTTATCTAAATCGCAGAGGACAGGTTATGGATGTATCCGTTGGAGAGGTTGGGCAAGTTTCTCTGCCTAATATGAATCTCAGGCGCAGTAGTGTTCGTCTAAGTGGAATACGATGTATACATACACATCCAGGAGGAAATGGTAAGTTGTCTAGTGTAGACTTGAATTCTCTCCAGACTCTTCGTTTTGACGCTATGACCGCTATTGGTGTACGGGATGGTAAATTTATTAATGCATACACAGCATTTTTAACTCCTCCTGAAGCCTCAGAGCCTTACACAATTTATGGCCCGTTTACAATGGCAGAGCTGTGTAGTGAGGACCTAAATCGGGAGATTCGTCGCATAGATTCATTAATTGGTTTACCCAGCGCAGTGAATGTCCAAGAAGGCGAAGAAGAGCGTGCTATTCTCATAGGTCTAGATGATAGAGGAGAGGGAGTACGATCAGTAGACGAGCTTGAGGAGCTGGCAAACACCGCTGGAGCCAAGATTTTACTCAAAACTACTCAAAGCAGGAAAGCTCCCGCCCCGGGAACCTATATCGGACGGGGAAAAGCAGAAGAGCTAGCATTAGTATGCCAATCACTAA
>JAAZEK010000403.1 GCA_012512335.1 Clostridiales bacterium
CACTTTGACCAGTCCGAATCATTTCCGCCAATTCACTGATCACTTGATCCTCAGATTTTCCCTGCATCCTTCCTGCAATCTGTGACATATTTTTCATATCCTGAGTATTAAAATCCATGTTATCCCTCCTAGAATCAATCTTCTCTTATCATCCTATTCAACTGCACTTTAATTGATACAAATCATCTTGAAATTTTCGTACACATTACAGACATGGCTGCGTATTATAGAATAGGAAACGGCATCTTACAATAAGTCGTTTTCACATCATTGTGAGGGAGGAATACAATGATAAAGAAAAAGTATCCAGCCACATGGGAAAGAAAAGAGCCATGGAAATTCATACCTAGGCGTGATCTCTTTCCTGATGTAGAATTGCCACCGGGCAGCGAACAAGTAAAAACAACCAGCAAAGCGCAAACTTTGCCTAAGGAATTAGCAGAGCATCAGAAGGAACAACTGAAATATCAAGAGAAGGTGAATCCAATTACTCGGCCAATGGCTCCTTCTGAAACAGAACTGCCACTTTTGCAGCCAAGGAAAAGCCCAGAAAGAAAGTCTAATACCCCGGTACATCAGTTGCGGCCTAGTCCTTCATCAACTATGAACCAAAGAGGGCAAAAGCCAGTCCAAAAACCAAAGAAAGGATCCCCGCTACCAATAGAGCGACCAATGATAGCTGTAAAATCCAAGAGAAGAGCATCCCCAGGGTTTTTATTACTCTTATTTGGCGGTTTTCTGCTTCTTGAGTTTTTAGAAACTCAGACAGAGGGAACGACGATATTAGGTGGACTGAAAAAGCCCCAAACTGTCCAAATGCTTAAAGCAATAGGTCCCTATCTGGAAGATCAGCAACAAGACGCATTATATACAGCGGCAGGAGTAATGGAGACCATGCATATGGTAAAGGATGTAATGAACCATACTTATCAAAATCAACAGCGAGCAACAATAATGAAGGTTCCATCAAACCCAAGCGTTCGGAAAGTGGAAGCAATAAAGGCAATAGAGCCCTATATCCCATCCGATAGCAGAAGACAACTAAGCCAGGTTCTAAATTTCTATGAAGGGGCTAATAAAGTTCAACGAAATATTAAGGCCTTTCAAAATAATCGAGTATTAAATGAAGGTCAGAAAACCTCTCCTTTAGATTTAGCAACAGACATACTTAGTGTGATACGACCTGTGCTACCTCAGGAACAAAGAGATCAAGCTGACAAGGCGACACAGATAATAAAAATGATAGAAGTTATGGGCGCTGTAAACAAAGGGAGTCGGAAAGAAAATAAGCAACTTGCTTTAAAATCAGGAAATGAAAAGCCTAGGTCAAAAATACCAGCGGAAGAAAGCCCGACTGATAACTCAGGGCAAATAGAAAAAATAATGGATTCCTTTGCTCCCATGCTAAATGATGAACAGAAAGAATCCATGAATATGATTATGCAAATGGCTCAGCTGCTTTCCCAACCAGATCAAGATGGTAGCTCTGATTCGGATGGGAGTTAAAAAAAGCAGCGAGCTGCTTTTTTATGTTTCGTTCAGCTAATCTAGTACTTTACTGCTTTTTTCAATATAGGCAGGATAAGAGCTGCCAAAACACCACCAATAGATGCTGTTAC
>JAAZEK010000404.1 GCA_012512335.1 Clostridiales bacterium
AACAACCAGGTACTTTAATAACTGACTTTGTTGCAATTGGTGGATTTGGGAATACCCTTATGAATATGGGGATAGTGGGCTTGGTTGGCGTATCATACATCGAATTGGTGGGTGGAGACTACAATGGAGCCACTGTCGGAGGCTTACTGACTATGATAGGCTTCGCGGCATTCGGTAAACATCCACTTAACATTGTTCCAATTATGTTAGGGGTCTGGCTTGGAACATATTCCAGGATTTTACCCTATTCAGTACTGCAATCCAATGCACCAGGTCCTCTTTTAGCTGCATTATTCGGTACTACTCTGGCTCCAATTGCAGGGAAATTTGGGCCTGTTATTGGTATAGTTGCTGGCTTTGTCCATTTATCTGTCGTTTCGAATGTAGGTATACTGCACGGAGGGCTGAATCTGTATAATAATGGTTTTGCTGGAGGTATCGTAGCAACAATTTTCATAGGCATTATCAATGGCCTAAGGAGAAACGAGTAAGGAGGCAATAAAATGAGATCCACAACAGAAAGGATACAGGGAATACTTGCGGTGTTAACTAATAATTCATTAAATGCCCATGCAACGGATATAAGTGTTAATGTGAGCAGATATGACGAAAAGTTCGTAGTAAATATCAAGGATAATGGAGATGGAATGGATGATGAAACACTTGAAAGAGTTCGCAAGATGTTAAATCAACCTCATAGATATGAGCTGGAAGATTATTATAGCGGATTGGCTGGCAACAGCATGACTGCAACGGGACTAAATATAGTGGGAATGCTAATAGATGAAGCGGAAGTTGAAAGTGTGGAGGGGCAAGGGACTACAATAACTGTTACAAGGTATAATAGGCCAACCTAATAATATCTAATCTATGTCATTTATGAATAAACAAATGTAAATGATTTATCCTTAAAAATGATAAAAACATTTGACTGTGAACTCACTTCATAGTTTACAATCAAGGCATCATATTGGGAAGGGGCAGTTAAATGACTATAAAAGAAATTGAAGGACTCTCTAAAATGGAACGAGCCAATATTCGGTTTTACGAACGTGAGGGGTTTATTACTCCAGAACGTTTGGAAAACGGATATAGAAATTATTCGGAGGATGACCTGCAAATACTGCTTAGGATTAAGTTGCTGCGAAGTCTTCATGTCTCTTTGGATGAAATCAGGTCACTGATAAGTGGAGAAAAGAATTTGGTAGATATGCTTTCCAAGCAAATAGTGAGGCTTGAGCAAGAAAAGAAAGACGTTTCTTATGCACAGGATGTTTGTCGTGCTATTCAAAATGACAGGGTCGCATTTGCAAACTTAGATGCTAGAAAATATCTCGATGATATCAACAGAGCGGCTAAAGAGTCAAACAGCTCATATTTCTCTGTTAAGGGAGACGAGCTTTCGCAGGCCCACTATCCATGGCGTAGGTTTTTGGCTAGAATACTCGATATAACCATATATAATATACTATGGTCTTCTATCTTAGTGTTTGTCTTTCATACAAATCTAATAGCTAGAGGCAATTTCGGAAGCATGTTTGATACCTTTATGGGCCTTGCAATAATGTTGTTTTTGGAACCTGTTTGGCTTAATTTATTTGGAACTACTGCAGGTAAAGCTATCTTTGGACTTAGGATAGAAAATTCCGGTGGTGGTCGTATTTCTTATAGCGAAGGATTAGAAAGAACATGGAGCGTTATAGGTTTAGGATACGGTTATAACATTCCGATATACAGCCTCTATCGGCTTTGGAAAAGCTATAAAATGTGTAATGATGGAGAAGCGCTACCATGGGATACATCAATTTCCTATAAAATAAAGAATACAAAAGCTTATAGATCTGTTGTCTTTGTTAGCGCTTATATAGCCATACTTGCTTTATCAATTTTTATCATTTCAGCTCAGCCGTTACCACCAAATCGAGGTGATTTGACAGTAGCTGAGTTTGTAGAGAACCACAACTTTTATGCTGACTTCCATGACTTCGACTTTGGAAATGAATACTTAAATAGTGAAGGTAAATGGGTAGAAAAGGAGTTTGTCGGTACTGTATATATTGATATTGGATACAGTGAGAAACCAGAGTACAATTTTGTCATTGATAATGGATATATAAAAAGTGTCTCGTTTGAAGTGGAAATAAAAAACAATGAGGGATGGTTGAAATCATATAATACACATTTATTTTTGTCTTCTATAGCTTTTGCAGGTGCACAGAATGAAGTAGGGATGTTTTCAAAAATTCCTAAACGTATAGCAGAGCAAATAGAAAACAACAGCTTTAGTGACTTCAATTTTCGAGAGGCAGATATTACATTTACATGTGATGTCAAATATTCTGGTTATGTAGATACGTTAGATTCAAATTTTGAAGTGCTTTTTCCGAAAGATGATGCTAAAGAAACATACTTTAGTTTGGATTTTTCTATGAGTAAGTAAGAGTAACTCCTCCTAGGGTGCTTTTGTCAAGCGAAAAGTGTACCACCCTGCTAACTTAACTGTGTACCACTAAAAGAAAAAATAAATATACCTTTCAAATTATGAGTAGAAGCTGTTTTCAAGGATAACTTCCCTTTTGAAGCTACTCAATTATTATTGTTGTAATTGTTTAGATAAAACGAAGTAGTAGGGGTTGTGGATATGTGGGCAACGCAAAACGTTGTCCAATCAGTTGTGAAGTCTGTGGGTAACTCTACAGAGTTATCCATCAGAATCCATAGCTGAGGTATATCCACATCCTTAATCTTTAT
>JAAZEK010000405.1 GCA_012512335.1 Clostridiales bacterium
TCGTTTTAGTAGACAAGCATAATCATCCTGCTATGGCAATAACAAAAAGGAGCAGCTACCATTTGGCACTGCTCCTTATAAAGTAAATAATTATCTTTTCTGTTGTAAGTCGTAATGAGGTAAGTAAGCTTTTTCTTCGTCTGTATATTTGCGAAGAGTATTAATAACTTCTCCGTTATTTACTTTACGATCGCCAACATCTTCTGTTGTACCCATAATTGTTAGATTTGCTTGTCTGCGACGTGCACGTACGTGATCCCAGTCAATAAAGTAAATATGAGCAAATTCTCCACCGTCTAATTTACCATCTTTGATGGTTATTGTTTCGCTACGACCAAAGAAAACACTACGAAGGTGACCATCGGTATTCATACTGGTAAAATCACCAGGCTCGTTTACATAGCGACCAAACTGAGAATGAATCGGACCTGGATGTCTATAATCACCTTCGTCTACGTAGTCAGGAATCATTTTTCTCATGATATCAAGTAGATCGTGCTGTAGATATTCCAAGTCAAAGGAATCAATATCGTGAGAGCATTCCTGAATCATAACACTACAGGTAGTATGATGGGATACGACAGAACAGGTACCGTTCTTAACGCCTGATTCAGCAACGATTTCAAGCACTTCCTTAGAAATGTCATGAAATGTGGGTATCCAACCTCTGGACTGGAGTTCTATTTCTTTTTGAACAACTTTGAAATCCATAGTTTATTCCTCCTAAAATTTTATATTTTCGATGCGTTTGTGCATCAGACTAACAAGTTTTTAGCTTTAAATCGCTTTCTATTCACTTTACTTGTGACGCTCGTCCCAAGCTCTTCTAACTGCACTGATCATATCTACGATCATCTTTGCTGGATCCTCTGCCTTAAAGATTGCACTACTGGAACCAGTGGAAGATGCACCATTCTTTATTACCTTATATACGTCATCTCCATTGCTGATGCCCGCTGCTGTAAGCACTTTGATTTCTGGATTTACTGAGTGAACAGCTTCAATAGCTCTCTTAAAATAGTCGGAATCGCTGGTTTGACCTGTGCCAATTAACTCTGGCTGTTCTGCAACAATAATATTTGGGTTAAGATTTGCAATAGCCATTGCTTCTTCAATTGTATCTGCACAAACGATTGTTGCTAAACCTACTTCGTCAGCGCGCTTTATTGCTGCATTTAATTCGGCGATACTAACTCGTTTTTCTGAATGGTTTAACATTACACCAGTTGCACCTGCAAACTTAACTGCTTCAGGTAAAACTGAACCAATGCCTCTACCAATAGGTAGTGAATCCATATGGGGGGCGAAAACCAATAAATGTTTAGTTTCTTTTGCGATAAACGGAATATCGGTATACTGCGGAGTCAAGATGATTTGTACATCATATTTTGCCGAAGCTTCATCTGCTACTTTTGCCAGGTTAATCATTTCTTCTCCATAGCAATAAGCTTTTGGGCCTATTTCAAAAAAAGGTTCTTTGATCTTAATACCGTTATACATGACACACCTGCCTTTAATATGTAATTTGTATTTCTGAAACCACTATAGCATAAAATTTACGAAATGTCTACAATTTCGTTTCGATTAGCTTTCGAAGTTGATGGTTACCTTACTGTTCACTGGGAAGTAAAATAATAAATATATTCCAGTCGCTGTTACAATTCACGAATCAATCTAAAGCTCATATCAGCTGTAAATTCTACATCTTCCAGAGCAATATTTATGAAATTATTCAGAAAAACTATGATTTCAATTGCTATTTTACTGGTAGGGGATATAATAGTTGTATAAGCTTATTAAGTTCTATTATGCGCTCAGATAATAAACATATGCGCTAATTGGCTTATAAGAAAATATGTAATGATTACAATTATGTGCTAATAATAATTTTGTAGTTTACTCAAAGATGGAATAATCCCAAGTAGGTATCAATAACAAATGATCGAACAAAGATAGCAACAGAACACTAATGTTAATGTTATTATACAATTAGAAAGATGAACTAAATAACGGAAACAACGGAGTAGACAATCAGAAAGCAAGAATGGATAAATAACGGAAATAACGGAAATAACGGAAGGGAATGGGAGTATACATGATAATTGATAATCTGAAAAATGCAAGTCTTTATGTGGAGACCAACACACGATTTAAAAAAGCCTTTGAATTTCTTAGATCAAGTAATTTTGAGGAACTAGCACCAGGTAGATACGAGATTGAGGGTTCTGATATTTATGCAATGGTACAACAATATGAGACGCGTCCATTGGAAGATGGAGCTTGGGAAGCACATCGTAAATACATAGATATACAGTTTGTATATGAAGGAACAGAATTCATGGGTTACAGAAATATTGAAGGTATGCAAATAACTAAAGAATATGATGAGAGTGCAGATTATTTATTACTGGATGGTGAAGGAAGCTTCTTTAGAGTTACATCTGGTTTTTTTGCAATCTTTTTTCCTGAGGATGTACATATGCCAGCTATAACAGATGAAGCTCCTAGTAATATGAAAAAGGTTGTTGTTAAGGTTAAAGTGGACTAATAGAAAATTATATATAAATAATTATGCTAGGAGGAGTTGTAAGTGAATATCGGTAAAGTTGTTTTAGACCTACCACCAGTCAAAGGGAATCCCAGGAATAGTGAAGGGGCGTTTATCACTTTAAAAGATGGGGCTATCATGTTTATCTACAGCAAGTTTTCAGGCGACAAACCCAATGATGATGCTTCTGCTAGTTTATCAGCGATTTTTTCCTATGACAATGGTGAAACGTGGACTGAAGATAAAACAGTAGTAACAAAAGAAGATCACTTGGCAAAAAACATTATGAGTGTGTCTTTAATGCGAATGGATAACGATGACATAGGCCTTTTCTATCTAGTAAGAAAAGAAGAAAACGATACTCGTTTACACCTTAGAAGGTCCAGTGATGAAGGACAGACATGGAGTGACGCACTACTCTGTATTCCGCCAGAAGGATATTATGTGGTTAATAACGATCGTGTTGTAAAGCTTTCAAATGGCAGAATAATTGCACCTGCCAGCTATCATAGAAATGGATACTCTTCCGTAAAACCAGGAGTGCGTTGGGATAGCAGGGGGGAAGTTATTTTCTTTATATCTGATGATGACGGCCAAACGTGGAGAGAAGGGTTAGGGAAGAGCCAGTTGGCCTTTAATCAGCATTCCAATTCAGGTCTTCAAGAGCCAGGTCTAATCGAATTAGAAAATGGTGTACTTTGGTCATGGTCAAGAACAGATTTATGCTATCAATATGAAATGTTTTCATTCGACAAAGGCGAAACATGGACATCACCTCAACCTTCCAGGTTTACTTCACCTTGCTCACCTATGTCTGTTAAGAGGATAACTACTAGTGGTAATCTACTAGCTGTATGGAATCCTATTCCTAATTATAATGGCAGAGCAGAGCATGCTGGTAAAGCATGGAATGGTGGTCGGAATCCATTCGTATGCGCAATAAGTGAGGATGATGGAAACACTTGGGGCAGTTATAAGCTAATAGAGGATGAACAGGACCATGGTTATTGCTATACAGCCATACATTTTTTTGGAGATTCTATCTTGTTGGCTTACTGCGCAGGTGGGCCAGCAGACGGTAATTGCTTGGCTAAGCTAAGGATTAAAAGAATAACATTGGATGAGGTTGAGGCATGATGCTGAGTATCTTAATTAGAAGCGGAGGAAGATAATAATGTTAGAGAAGGGGTTTTATTGTGCTTTAGGTACGCCACTTGATCAAAATGGAAATATAATAAAGCATAGCTTAGAGTCACATATTGAGAGCCAGATTGCAGCAGGTGCTTCTGGGTTACTGCTCATGGGTACTATGGGTATGCTCGGTTGTATTAAGTCTGATCAATATCAAATCGCTGTTGAAACTGCGGTAAAAGCAGTTGGAAACCGGGCGCCGCTTATGGTTGGCGCTGCAGATAATAGTATCGCACGGGTTAAGGACCGATTGGCAGTTTTGAACAAGTATGATGTATCAGTAGTGTTGACTGCACCATACTATTTTGGCATGTCTCAACAAACAGCAATGAATTATTTTGAAGCAGCATCATCAATGACGGATCATGATATCTACCTTTATGATCATCCGTTTACTGCCAGGTATAAGCTTGCTTTTGCCGATGTAATAAAATTGGCTGGAATAGAAAACATAAAAGGAATTAAAACAGGTGATGCAATCCTAATTAAAACCCTTCATGATACTAAAGAGTTAAAAGATGATTTTACTCCTATCTTTTCTAATTCTGATCTGTTTGCAGTGGGGCACGCTTATGGTATACATCATATTCTTGATGGAATATTTGCTTGTTTTCCTAAGACCATTCAAACTGCTCAAGATGCTTTTAACAGAAGCGATTTTGAAACTGGAAAAGCTACACTTAATAGTATGATGAAAGCCAGAGATGATATGTTTGTTGTTGGTATTTGGCCTGCATTTAGCTATGCTATGAATCTTCTTGGCTTTGAAGGGAGATTTAGCCCCGATTATGAGCCTGAGTTAAACGAAGAACAAAAACAATTAGTGAAATCTATCATGATTACGTCTGGCGAAATATAGGAGATAATTATGAATGCACATGAAATGTTTGATCTAGCTGGTAAGGTAGCTATTGTAACAGGTGGAACCGGTTTGTATGGAACTCCAATTTCTGAAGGTCTAGCAGAGGCAGGCGCCACGGTGATTATTGCATCTCGCAATGAATCAAGGTGCGAAGAGTATGCCAAAGAATTGCGGGAGCGTGGCCTGTATGCTGTTGGGATGAGTCTTGATCTTGGAAATGATGAATCTATCGAAAAGTTTGTCAAAGTGGTTACTGAAAAATATGGACGAATTGATATTTTAGTTAATAATGCTGTTATACGAGAGGGCTATGGTGATTTGCAGGACATAGACAGGGAAAGACTTAGTCATACATTAGATATCAATGTTAATGGCACTTTGCTATTAACCAAGGCTGTATTGCCATATATGCAAACACTAGGTGAAGGCAGTATTATTAACATTTCTTCTATTCAAGGAGTAATGGCGCCTCACTTTCCTTATTATGATGAAGATCAGAGTAGCCCCGTGGGCTATACATTTGAAAAATGGGGCATGGTTGGTTATACCAAATGGCTAGCAGCATTTTACGGAAAAGATAACATACGAGCTAATTGCGTCAGCCCTGGAGGATTTGATCCAGAACTGGTAACATTGCGGCCTAATTTTTATCGTACTTATCAGGAACATACACCTTTGAAAAGGTGGGCAGATAAAGATGATATAAAAGGACCTGTTGTATTTCTAGCTAGCGAGGCTTCACGTTATGTAACTGGCATCAATTTGGTTATGGATGGTGGGTTTACTATTTGGTAAAGTCAGGGCAAATTGAGGACACGAAAGAAGGGGATTGTTTTGGCAAAAAGAATAATGGATAGAAGGGCAGCAGACAACAAATATCTGCACCGAGATTTTCATGTTTCTGGAGATGTCGGAATTCAATATGTCGGCGAGAAGTATGGTGACAATGGTGTTAAGGAATATCTTCGTCGTTTTGCAACTTCATACTATTCTGTATTAATATTAGATATTAAAGAAAGAGGCCTTGTTGCTTTGAAAGAGCACATTGAGAATATATATGAAATAGAAGAAGCTCGTGAAGTATTAAAGACATCTCTAACAAATGAGGAGTTGACAGTGGAGGTTTCTCAATGTCCTGCAATTGCCTATATGAATAGTATTGGACATACACCATCCAAGTGGTATATTGAGACAACTCGTACAGTAAATGAGACAATTGCAGATAACGCTGATTTGGGCTTTGAACTGATTTATTATGAAACTGACACTGGTAAATCTGCTTACCGATTTTTTAGGAGGTGCTTCTAGTGTTATCTTGTACAGAATTTATACCTTTATATAGTGAGCTTTTCAAATATATAGAAGAAAAGGCTGATCATGACGCGGTTGTTCGTTATTGGCAACATATTGCAGAAAATTATGTAGAACCAAGGCTTGGGAAACTGGTAGAAGAAAAGGGCATAGAAGGTTGCTGGGATTATTGGACCAAAGCTTTGAATGAAGAAGCTGCTGATTTTACCATTACCTATGATGAGGAAGAACAGGAATTTGAAATTACTATGCATTATTGCCCTTCAAAGGGTCTATTGCTTAAGTTAACGCATATGGAGCCTTATCATGATTATTGCGGTCATTGCGCTCACCTATATGCTCCTATATTGAAAAAATATGGTCTTGAGTCAGATGAGGATTATTCAGAAACTGACAAGGCAAAATGCAGAATAAAATTCTATGTGCCAAAGAAATAAATCATGGATTGTAACTGTACACCATATGATACAATAAAATAAGATTTTACTAAATTATGGTTAAGTAGAAATAAGAAAATAAATGGTAGTGTATTACTTTACACTACCATAAAGTTTATAGGAGAATTAATATGAATCCAATCAACTTGGGCAATAAACGTGAGCTCTTTTGGGACAACTTTCTCGTTAACACATCTAGAACATCTGCAAGCTTAAAACAACATTCACCTCAGATACAAGATATTGTAATGGAGTGTGGTGAGCCTTGGGAAGGGGATGGTTGCGACTATTATTCCATCCTTAAGGATGGAGATGTGTACCGTATGTATTATTTAGCATGGCAAATGCTAAATAAGGACTACACTGCACATACAACTGACAGGATAAAGATTTGCTATGCTGAGAGTGATGATGGTATTCATTGGAGAAAACCTTATTTAAACATTGTCAAGTACAAAGGCTCTGGTGACAACAATATTATTTTTGATGAGAATCTTTTCAGAATCGATAACTTCTATGCCTTTCTGGATACTAATCCACAATGCAATCCTGAGGAAAGAATAAAAGCAACAGTATACGATGGTAATTTACGGGAATTATGGTGCTTCTATAGCGAAGATGGTATCCATTTTACTAGAGGATGGCCTATTACTAATAAGGGTAAATTCGATACTCAAAATGTAGCTATATGGCATGAAAAACAGGAATTATATTACTGCTATATACGAGATTTCCA
>JAAZEK010000406.1 GCA_012512335.1 Clostridiales bacterium
AAGATGTCTATTCGTTGGATAATGGTAATTACCTGCTGAAATTTAAAGATGATGTAACAGGTGAAGATGGCAAGTTTGATCCTGGTGCAAACACTGTTGGATTAACTATTGAAGGAATGGGAAAATCCGGCCTTAAGCTTACAAAAATGTTCTTTGAAAAGATACAAGCACAGGGAATTCCTACACACTATATTGGCGCTGACATGGATGCTGCTACGCTGACTGTAAAACCTGCTACAGCATTTGGTAATGGTCTTGAAGTAATATGCCGTTATCACGCTGTAGGTAGTTTCTTACGCCGCTATGGCATGTATGCCAAAGAAGGTCAAATCCTTGATGCTTTCGTTGAAGTGACTTTAAAAGATGATGATCGTCAAGATCCACCTATTAGTGAAGACGCTCTTGATATGCTTTGAATATTATCGAAGGAAGAGTATTCAAGGTTGAAAGAGCTCACAAATCAGATTTCCAATATCATTAAAAAGGAATTAGCTAATAAGGGAATTGAATTATATGATATAAAACTAGAGTTTGGACGTGTCGGGGATGATAATCATATCGCATTAATAGATGAGATTTCCGGTGGCAACATGCGAGCATATAAGGATGGCAATTATATTGAACCACTATTACTGGAGAAACTAATGCTTCAGGAATAATATGTTTCTAATTCAAATACTGTGTCAAGTATTATGTCTCCCATCTATATCATTGCTTCATTAGCTTGATAGCATGCAGGTGGGAGCTTTTGCTGGAGGTAAAACACATATTGCTTTACTCCCTCTACGCCAATTATGACCTGCTTCGAATAAACCTTAAAGATTTTATCTATTTCTTTACTATCAAACACTGCTTGTGGAGTGTCATATATGATCACTTCTCCATTTTCCATTAGGCAAACCTTATCAGAATAAGAAAGCGCATTACTTAAGTCGTGAAGCACCATAACTATTGTTTTTCCCATTTCTCTTAGCTTCTGTATAATTTCCAATATTTCTAGTTGATGATTAATATCCAAATAAGTAGTAGGTTCGTCCAAAAATATGATATTTGTGTCTTGTGCCCAAACCATTGCCAAGTAAACCTTTTGAAGCTGTCCCCCAGAAAGCTCTGCAGTATTTTTGTCTGCATATTTATGCAATCCCATTGTATCAATAGCCGATTTTACAATTTCATTATCCTCTGCTTGAGGAATTCGTGAAAAACCTAAATATGGGTATCTGCCATACATTACTAAATTATACACCGTAATATTTGGCACAGCTCTAAGCTGAGGTAAGAATGAGATACTTTTAGCAAGCTCCTTGCTTGGTATTTCCGTTATATCCTTTTCACCAATGGTAATTTTCCCACGAAAAGGTTTAAGAAAATTCGATGCTGTTCTTAACAAGGTAGTCTTACCACAGCCGTTTTTACCTATTATGCTGGTTATACTGCCTTTATCAAATATCAAATTTATGTTCTTAATTATTTCAACTTTATTATAGCCCGCAGTTATACTCTTTAGTTCAATCATACACCTATCCTTCAAGTTCCACAATTATTTAATATCTCTGGAGTTATCTTATCATTTAAAGCATAGAATCTCCAGGCAATCTTCCCAACTTAGCTTGACAAACTTCTGAAGCTTATTGTATGTTTTATACATCTTAATGAAGTTTCTTCATGGATGTATATTGAGGATAAATTTTTAAGCTTTATAATACTATATAAAGGTGATGTTTATGAAAACCTATGAAACTCTATACAGAAGAAATAAAGAAACAAGCCGTATAATTATTGAAATCGCCTTAGATGATTATCATGAATTCTTCCATGAATGGGATAATTCCGTTTTTAAGAAACGAGATATACATCCTGAATTGGCAGAATTCCTTGATCTGTGCTCAGAGGATATACCACTGCGAAAGAAACTTGAAATCATATTTACTTTAGATTCAAATGAATCCAGTGCAGAAAAGGAAGATCAGATTCATGTAAGCTATAAAAACTATTATAGATCATTAAATCGTTTGGAAACTCGTAAGGTTAGAAGAATTATAAGAATTTCAGCAATTTTACTTATTATTTCTCTCAGCCTGTTATTTGCATATGGATTTTTAAACCATAAGACAGACAGTAATATTGTTTCCAACGTTTTACTCGAAAGCCTGTTGATTGGTGGATGGGTATTTGCTTGGGAGGCAGTTCATCTACTGTTTCTTGATATTTTAGCTCCCTTCCGAAGACATCGTGAGATAAAACGTCTTTTCGAAGCTATTATAGGATTTAGGTATTTGTCCTCAAAGTGAGTTTATAAGGAAAGAAAACCAAAAATTAATTGTATTTTTGGCTTTCTTTTCTTAGTTATTCTTAGTAATTCTTATTTAACTAGGTTATGTTCTTTGATGAAATCATGGATTATTTCATCAAGGTTTGGACTACTAATCTCATCAAGCTCATAATGGACTCTAGTATATGGTTTGTTGATATTAATTATTCTTGTCAAATCTATAGGAGTACCTATAATCACAGAATCACAATTTGTACTGTTTATCGTTTCTTCAAGATCCTTTAATTGTTGCTCACCATATCCCATGGCCGGAAGTAAAACACCGATATTGGGGTAAATCTTAAAGGTATCTTTAAGTTTACCAACAGCATATGGACGAGGGTCCACCAGTTGTCCGGCACCAAATCTTTCTGCTGCAACTGTTCCAGCTCCTAGCTTCATTTCTCCATGAGTTAGAGTTGGACCATCTTCAACAACTAATACTCTTTTGCCTTTGATTATCTCTGGATTATCAACAGTTATCTTGGAATCCGCTTTTATAATCTTAGCTTCGGGATTAACCTTAGAGATATTCTTTTCCACTATAGCAACTGCTTCTGGGCTAGCACTGTCAACTTTGTTTATAACTGCAACATCAGCCATGCGTAAGCTAACTTCTCCAGGATAGTAGCTTAGCTCATGACCAGGGCGATGAGGATCCACTATTGTAACTGATAGATCAGCATCATAGAAGGAAAAATCATTATTTCCGCCATCCCATAGGACTACATCGCAGCCATCAGGGTCATTTTCTGCAGCACGTAAAATATCTTCATAATCAACACCAGCGTATATAATATTTCCACGCTCTACATGGGGCTCATACTCTTCCATTTCTTCGATTGTACATTTGTGCTTCTCTAAGTCTTCCACTGTAGCAAAGCGTTGCACCCTTTGTGCAACTAAATCACCATAAGGCATAGGATGTCTAACAGCAATAACCTTAAGCCCGTTTTCCATAAGTATTTCAATAATCTTTCTTGATGTTTGGCTTTTCCCTGA
>JAAZEK010000407.1 GCA_012512335.1 Clostridiales bacterium
GCGCAAGAGGTGCAACGTGGAGCGAGTCTCTGGAGTGCCATCAAGAAATGGCCACAATAATGAAATTTGAAAGAGGTCGTTTTTATGAAAAAAGTTATATTTATACCATTCGACTTTAGGAATACCTATCATTGCGAATGCTTGGAGAATATGTTATCTGATTATTTCGACGAAACATTTATAAACAATCCCCATGACAAAGTACCTAAGCATTTCATACCAAAATTACTAAAAATCATAGGTGAGGAAATTGAAAAATACAAGGAGTGGTTGTATTTATGTGCAATAGATGATTTATTCATTGGTTTTTCCGTTTTCCAAATAGATACACCAGATAATCCCATGAGTAAAAGAGAAGGTTGGGGTTTCATAAGGGAATTTTATATTGTTCCCTCGTACAGACGAAAGGGTTTTGCAAAACAAATGTGTGGATTTGTCGAGAAGAAGCTCCTTGAAGATAGACCGTGTAATATTTATTTAACATCAGATCCCTGTAATGGCATTCCTTTTTGGGAAGCAATGGGGTATATTTATTCAGGAAAAGTAGATGACAAAAACGGAAATAAAATATACGAGAAATATTTCCCAGTATGAAAGCAGGAAAAACCTTGTAGCATATTATCATAATTATGATAATATTAGGATAAGACTAAGATAACTTGTTACAAGGAGGCATTGATTATGATTCAGATTAGACCGGTTTCTGATTTAAGGAATAAGTTCCCGGAGATTGAAGAATTAGTTGTCAGGGAAGGCCAGCCAGTATTTTTAACGAAGAATGGTTACGGCACTATGGTTGTATTAAGCATTGAAAAATACTCAGAATTAACAGACGATGTTGAATTAAAGCTTGATGAAGCTGATAGAGAGGCGGAATCGACTAGTATCAGACACTGCCATGAAGAAATATTTTCAAGGGTAAGGGCAAGAATAGATGAAAAACTATGAAGAGGACCTGAATAGTATAGTTGATTATATTGTTTTTAGGCTTCATTGCCCCAGGGTGCATTACATTAAATTTGGTAGATAAAATAGAAAAAAAATTTGTGAAAGGTTAGATTGTCCGTTATCATTTGGAGAATGCCATGTAGCATGAACCCATTGATCGAATAAGGCGGGATCCTTATGAATGCATCGACTTAGATCCAGAAGAGCTTTATGAAAAATGCCCTGTGGTCAACGAACCAAAAATTAGTACTAGATTTAGTTGACTGAATGAAGTTGCCCCCGTGGTAGCTTTCTGTATAATTTACGAGCGCCAACGGTCGGCTAACAACGCACTTCAGCACAAGGGCGCAACATGAGGCTAAACTCTGGAGTACCATCAGGATGTCATCCTGCCCACATATCTCAGCCTAGCCGAGTCGGTCGCCACATTAGCCCGTTGCTAAGTCTCGCTAGACAACATGAACGGCTCTCAGAGCGGCTGAGCCACGGCAAGAGTGCCAGACCGATAATAACGAAATGCCATTGCGCTTTCATTTTGCTTTCAGATGGATTCAGGTATGTCCAAGTATATGAGCAGAGTTGTAGATAGGAGAGTTGTGAGGATGGGAACGATTGTAGCCATAGGTGGCGGAGAATTAAGATTACATTCCGGTGGTATAGATAAAGAAGAATTGTTTGAAGGTGAGATTTACTTTTAACTTTTTCTTAATGTACAATAATTATTAAAATACGGCTTTACGATTTATGATACATCTACGAAACGGGAGCAGGTTTTTTACAAAATAATAGAAGATATTAACCGAAATTGATGTAATGCAAAAAGATTATGGGTAAGGACAAAATACATAGTATAAGTGGGGTAATATTTGCCACATCGTGCGGCGAGTAGTCGATGAGCGATGTTCTAATGAATATATTACTTAGCAT
Source organism: Clostridiales bacterium (assembly GCA_012512335.1). GTDB lineage: Bacteria > Bacillota > Clostridia > Caldicoprobacterales > DTU083 > UBA5454. The sequence goes on from JAAZEK010000407.1 coordinate 1,876, forward strand.
TTGTATGATAAAAGGAAAAATAACATTTTTTATTTAGGGGGCCTATAGCTTTGATTAGTAATAATAATATAGACCATGGTAAGTATTTTGATTGGGGAAGAACTTCTTCAGAGTATGCAAAATATCGAGATATTTATCCTGATAAATTTTATGAAAAAATAGTAGATTTAGGATTGTGCAAACAAGGTCATAAAGTTCTTGACCTTGGACAGGTACAGGAGTAATACCACGGAATATGTATAAGTATGGGGCTGAGTGGACTGGTACAGATATTTCTGAAAATCAAATTTCTGAGGCTATTAGGCTTGCAAAAGAAGCTAATATGAATATCGACTTTTTTACTGCTCCTGCAGAAAATACAGGGTTGGTTGAAAATTACTTTGATGTTATCATTGCATGCCAATGCTTTATGTATTTTGACAAAGCTAAGGTATTACCAGAAGTCAATAGATTGTTAAAACATGATGGGAGATTTTTAATCCTATTCATGGCATGGTTACCGTTTGAAAGTGATATTGCAATAAAGAGTGAAAAACTTGTATTAAAGTACAATCCCAATTGGACAGGGGGAGGAATAACAAGATACAAATCAATAATACCTGAATGGTCGAAGGAGTTATTTAGTTGCATAAATTGTACCAATTATGATATTAATGTAGTTTTTACACGGGAAAGTTGGCATGGCAGAATGATTGCTTGTAGAGGGGTTGGAGCTTCATCACTTTCATCAGACGAAATTGATCAGTTTAAAAAGGAGCATTGGAGCATTATGCGAAATTTACAGGAAAAGTTTATTATCCCCCATTATGTCACAATGTTAGATTTTAAAACTAAAAAGTAAGCTTACATATTATTATCAAATTACGAGGCTATAGTTCGTTTTTTTCATAAATTGTGCAGTAATTAAGAAGGAAGGGCTTCGTTAGGTTGAAGGCTACAGCGTCCTGCTAATCTTGCTCTGCGGGGTCCGATATCAGGTAACAAAGCACTCAGCGCAAGGGGCACAGCAGGAGGCAAGGCATTGGATTATCGTCAGTAAGTCATTCTGCCCACATGTCTTAGCCAACCGAGTCTGTCGCCGCATTAGCCCGCATAGACAGAGCGGCTCCCTGTAAAGCTGATTGCGACACGTTGTTGCGTAGATAAATGTTTGATATGCCTGAAACGCCTGATTTGACAGCGGTTCGGGTATATACAAACCTGTTGTTTCGTAAACAGTAACCTAGTGAAAGGTGCGAAATTGGTAACGATCTCGTGCTAAGCTGTTGCGACAATGTAGCCCTTAAGAGAAGGCTGTAAAGCCAGAACAGTACTGCCAGCATCATGGTGGTTAGGGAGATAGGTTGTGGGATGATATGGTTAACATAAGTGAACTGCCGATAAACGTCGTGAACAGGAACAAGCGAAAGATGCTGATACGCTTGACCAAAAGTGGTAAGTAGCCAGGATGCACTGCTTTA
>JAAZEK010000408.1 GCA_012512335.1 Clostridiales bacterium
GAAAGTCCGAGCTCCATAGGGCAGGGTGCTGGGTAATACCCAGTGGAGGCGACTCCAAGGATAGTGCAACAGAGAGATACCGCATATGGAAATAAGAGGTCGGAAATCGGAAGCTGGATCTAAGTAATTTTGTGTAGGTTTGTTTTAGCAACTTGCATGTTTACTAAAATCTGACAACTGATATCTGATATCTGACTTCTATTATGTAAGGGTGGAAAGGTGAGGTAAGAGCTCACCAGTATCCAGGCGACTGGATTGGCTATGTAAACCCCATCTGGAGCAAGACCGAATAGAGGACATCAATTGCGGTAGCCCGCCGCGTCCCGGGAAAGGTTGCTTGAGCCTGCTGGCAACAGCAGGCCTAGACAGATGATCATTCATGACAGAACTCGGCTTATGGCTTATCTCACTTTAATAAATATATCAATAAAAAAAGTATCTCAGTTTTTTGTCTTGAGATACTTTTTTTATTGATATAGATACTTGGTCCGATCCAGCTGTCCTGCGAAATCGCCAGCATCATCGCCATTGGCAACTACTGTTAAAGGCTTTCGTCCTACTATAGAAATAATACCCAACATGCTTTTGCCGTCTACGATTTTGTCTAGTGTTTTTACCTTTATATCGCATCGATATTTTCCTGCTATTAAGATAAAATCTTTAATCTCATTTAGGCTGTGCAGCCGAACTTTTCGTTCTACCACCATGCATTCACCTCCTTTCCTGATATTATGGCATAAGAGTAAGCATAATGCAATCTAAGAAATAGCAAATTATTTACAGGTGAATATGGTCATTTTAACAAGATAATGAAGCTAGTGTAGAAATTGTTCTAATTATTGTGGACATAATAGCTATGATTCGGTATTATGTAATCAATTGAGAGCTAGAAAAGCTAGTACAAAGCAATGCTTTTTTAGTAAAACTTACATAGGATATTAAATCCAAAGGAGATGGAATCATTGAGTAAACGGGAGAATTATATTAGCTGGGATGAATATTTCATGGGGATTGCGCTACTATCTGGTCATCGTAGCAAAGATCCAAGCACGCCTGTTGGTGCCTGTATTGTGGATAGTAAGTCCAATCGAATTTTGAGTGTAGGATATAATGGTTTTCCTATTGGATGCTCCGATGATGAGTTCCCTTGGGACCGAGATGGTAACGCTTTAGACACCAAGTACCCATATGTGGTCCACGCAGAGCTCAATGCCATTTTGAATAACCGTAGTGCTTCATTTGAAGGAAATAAAATCTATACAACTTTATTTCCCTGCAATGAGTGCACCAAGGCCATCATCCAAGCAGGGATTAAGGAGATTATCTATCTAAGTGACAAGTATGCGGAATCCGATAGCGTGAAAGCTTCCAAGAAAATGCTGAAGCAAACTGGTGTAGCGTTAAGACAGTTTAACAGTACTTTGGAGAAGCTTAGCTTAAACTATTTACCTGAGAAACCGAGCTCAGAGAATCAAAATAAGAAATAAGAAACAGGAAAGTTACTGTTCACTGCGCGTGTAAAATAATAAATATATATA
>JAAZEK010000409.1 GCA_012512335.1 Clostridiales bacterium
AAATAGATAAAGTAGCTGATGTGGCACATTATATTTCACAACAAATAGTAGGTGCCTATGACATCCCCGTGATTCCCGTAAGCACCATTACCAATGAAGGAATCGATTTACTAAAAGAACAGCTGATTCGTTCTCTGCCTGCAGATTTTGAAAGTGACAGCATTACTGGTAAGCTTGCAAAAGAAGGCGATGTGGTATTACTGGTAATGCCTCAGGATATTCAAGCCCCAAAAGGTAGGCTCATACTTCCACAGGTGCAGGTGATTAGAGAGCTACTAGACAAGAAATGCATTGTTCAATGTGTCACAACCGATAAGTTAGATGGAGCATTAGCTGCTCTGGCGAATCCACCAGATTTGATTATAACTGACTCACAGGTATTTCGCACCGTATACGATAAAAAACCAAAAGAAAGTATGCTTACTTCATTTTCAGTTTTGCTAGCAGGATATAAAGGAGACATACAATACTTTGTAGATAGCGCTTATGCCATCGAAGGTCTTACGGAAAAATCCAAGGTTCTTATAGCAGAAGCTTGCACTCATGCGCCCTTGGAGGAAGATGTAGGAAGAGTAAAAATACCTGCAATGCTTCGCAAGCGCTTTGGTCAAAATTTACATGTGGATGTTGTAGGAGGGAATGACTTTCCTTCAGATTTATCTACTTATGATTTAATAATTCATTGTGGAGCATGTATGTTCAACCGAAAGCACGTGCTTTCCAGAATAGAAAAAGCCCGTGAAGAAGGTATACCAATGTCAAATTATGGAGTTACCATAGCGTATCTTTCAGGCATCTTGGATAAAATCAACCTAAATATTGAGTAAAGCAATGCCTTAGAAGGAATCTCACATGGGAACCTTGTAACTGGTAACGAGGAATCTTACATGGGAAACCTTGTAACTGCTTACATGATATATGCATAGTATGGTATGAGACGATATCTAAATAGAGGAGGCTCAGCCATATGGCATATTATGACTACTTGAATATCCCAAATGAACCTGCGGTTCCAGGTATGAACTATTGGAATGGATATGACTATTATAATACAGCAGGGGAAATGCCCCATCCACCAAGACCACCTAAACCAGAACCCCCACCGGTGGTTTGCCCACAACCTAAAGAAGATTACTATACCTACCCTGCTAATCTTGATGATGCGCTGAAATTGATAGAGAAAGCGGTTATGGGAGAAGCTCATGACATCAAGTTTTATGAAATCCTAATGAAGTTGTGTGGGAAAGATGACAAGGATCTTTTTGAAAAAATCATCGCAGATGAGCGAAAGCATGCACAATTGTTCCGAACCATATACTGTGAGTTGACTGGTCACGTGTTGCCTGATGCTCCAGGAGAAAAAGTGATTCCACCCAAGTCATGTTGTGAAGGAATTGAAATGGCGATATTAGATGAATTGGACGCAGTAGTAAAATATCGCAGGATTCTATATGCAATGCAAGATAGAAGGCATATTAATATGATGGTAGAAATCATTACAGATGAACAAAAACATGCTCAGAAGTTAAATTTACTCTGCTGCAAAAATGATTGCGCTAACGAATGCAAGCCACCTAAAAAATAACAAAATTATGAAATTGAAAAATTGGGGACAGTTCTCAAATATCGGGGACAGTTCTCATTTTTTTAAAACACTCAAAATGTTGGTTCAATCTGATTTATATGATAAAATAAGGCGAAAGTAAATAAAATAAGAATTTTTTAATTAAACCAACATAAAATGGGAGGTTTTTTCATGAACAAATCATTACGCGTTACTGTATGGAACGAATATCGTCACGAGAAAAAGAATGAGAAAGTTAGAAGTATCTATCCAGATGGTATGCATACTGTCATTGCCGAATTTCTAAACAAGCAGGAGGGTATAGAAGCCATAACTGCTACCTTGGATGAAGCTGAACATGGTCTAACCGACGAGGTATTAAACAATACGGATGTATTGACTTGGTGGGGACACACTGCTCACGGGGAAGTAAGCGATGAAGTAGTTGAAAAAGTACATAAAAGAGTGCTTGAAGGAATGGGTTTGATTGTCCTGCATTCAGGGCATTTTTCTAAAATCTTCCGCAAGCTCATGGGAACCACCTGCGATTTAAAATGGCGAGAAATCGGCGAAAATGAAAGGCTTTGGGTAATAGAGCCCGGGCATCCTATAGTTGATGGAATTGGAGAATGTATAGAGATCCCTCACGAAGAAATGTATGGGGAACACTTCGATATTCCGGCCCCAGACACCTTGGTTTTTGTTAGCTGGTTTGGCGGTGGAGAAGTTTTCCGAAGCGGTTGCTGCTATCAAAGAGGCAATGGCAAGATCTTTTATTTCAGACCAGGCCACGAAACTTTCCCAATCTATCATCAAGCTGATATTCAGAAGGTTATCACCAATGCAGTGAAATGGGCTGCGCCAGTTAATGGACCTCAATACAAAAGAGGGCATGTGCCGGAACCATTGGAGAAAGTAAATTAGAGGATACGAGGGGGAATTTATATGGATAGTAATATGAAATATTGCGGTTTGCCAATACGAGA
>JAAZEK010000410.1 GCA_012512335.1 Clostridiales bacterium
AAACCCTGCTTGCCCATTGTGGTTAGATAAACAGAAGCAGCTAGAGCATTCAGTGCTTGGTTTGAGCAAATGTTAGATGTAGCCTTTTCCCTACGTATATGCTGTTCTCTAGTTTGTAGTGTGGAAACAAAACCTCTCTTACCATCATCATCCTGGGTTTGCCCTACTATTCTTCCAGGCATTCTTCGCATAAGCGCTTTGGTACATGCCATAAAACCTAAAGTGGGTCCTCCAAAGGACATGTAATTTCCCAAGCTTTGTCCATCACCAATAGCGATATCTGATCCCCGTTCCCCAGGGCTCTTAAACAAGCCAAGTGATATAGGATCTACTGAAAGAATCAACAAGCCTTTGTTCTGATGAATCAGCTTCTCCATTTCCTCTACTTGCTCCAAATACCCTAAGAAGTTGGGAGTTTGGATTAAGATAGCAGCGGTTTCCTTGCTGACAAGCTCTTTCATAGCTTCCAGATCGGTAATACCATCTTTCATGGGTACAGTAACAAGCTCTATACCCTGATGTTCTAGAAAGGTTGACAGAACTTTTCTAGAGTCAGGGTGTACTGTCTCAGAGACAATAATTTGTTTTCTACGTGTACTTGAAGCAGCTAATAAGGCCGCTTCAGCAGTGGCGCTTGCGCCATCATAGAGAGAGGCATTAGAAACATCCATACCAGTAATGGCACAGATCATGCTCTGATATTCGAATATACTTTGCAAGGTGCCTTGACTTATTTCCGGCTGATAAGGTGTATAGGCAGTGTAGAACTCCGACCTGCCAGTGGCATAGCGAACTGTAGACGGTATGTAATGATCATACATTCCAGCACCCAGAAACATGGGGGTATTGTCAGCATGTAGGTTTTGTTCGCTTAATGCTTTCAAGATTCCTTCCACTTCCAATTCGGATTTTGGTGCTTCCAAATTGAGACCTTTTTTCAGCCTTATAGATTTAGGAATCTCGTGAAACACCTCATCTGCCGTTTTCAGACCCAATCGATCAAGTATCACCTTTTCATCTTCTGGTGTTGCGGGCAAATAAGGTAACATAGTTAACCCTCCTGGTCGCAAAATTCTTTGTATTCTTCTGGTGACATAAGATTCTTCAATTGACTGTCATCGTCCATTTCAACCACTATCATCCAACTGCCATAGGGGTCCTCATTCATAGCTTCTGGACTATCTGGCAAATCCTCATTTACTTCTACTACTTTACCTGAAACAGGTGTATAGAGATCCGATGCTGCTTTTACAGATTCTACAACCCCTATAACATCATCTACTTTAAATTCGTCATCCACCTCAGGCAATTCTAAATATACTACATCTCCCAGTTCGGACTGTGCATGGTCTGTAATTCCCAGACGAGCAAGATTGCCCTCTACTTTTACCCATTCGTGTTCCTTGGAATACAGTAACTCATTCAATACCTTCATGTTAGCTTCCTCCTACTTTTTATATTTTTTTGAATAGAAAGGTGTCCCTACAATAACAGCTTTAACCGCTTTTCCTCTAATCATAACAT
>JAAZEK010000411.1 GCA_012512335.1 Clostridiales bacterium
AACCTCACCATCTCCGCGAGTAATTCCCTCGGTGAGAACACCATTATGATATCGAAGCACAACAGTTAGTCCGTCTAGTTTCTTTTCAACTACAAATATTGGATTTTGTAGCTCCTGTTCTATTCGGTGCACAAATGATTCTACTTCCTGCTTGGAAAAAGCATCTTGAAGGCTGATAATAGGCACATCATGAGCAACCTTCCGTAACTCTCGTTTGACCACCCCTCCTACCTTTTGCGTAGGTGAATCTGGATGTATCAGTTCCGGATATTTTTCTTCCAAGCTCCTCAATTCCAATGAAAGCAGATCGTACTCATGATCTGTAATTTCAGGATCATCCAGATTATAATAGCGGTCATTATGGTATTCTATTAAGCGACGTAGTTCGTCCACTTGATTTTTAACTTCATTTTCCATGGATTGGCTCCTTTCACAAGTAGATTAAGCCTTTTTTAATGGGGCGAGCTCTGCGTTAAAGCTACGAATACCCCCTTGGTCGAAAGCAACCTTTACGGTTAGATCCTTACCTTCACCGACAGCGGTAACAACTGTTCCATTGCCAAATTTGCTATGGTGGACTTTATCTCCCAGCTGGAAACGGTTTACATTTTTAGCTATATTACTATGCTTAGCTACATCATTCATCGTAGATTTCTGTAAAACCTTGCCATCCAAGCCTACTATAGGTGCTGAAGCTTTGATTGGAGTAGAATTTTCTATAGGTGTGGTTCTTCCCGAGCTACCTTTGTATTGGGATGATTTCCACTTACTATTGTTGCCTCGACTGCTACTATATCCACTGACATCACCATATCCTCCAATGCTGGCACTGACATCTTCAAAGAGATCATCTGAGATTTCCTTCAGAAAGCGAGAAGGCGTATTGAAGGAGGGATTACCATATAGGGTTCTCAACATTGTATGGGTAATATACAATCTTTTTTGAGCACGAGTTATGCCAACGTAGCAAAGACGTCTTTCCTCTTCTAATTCCTCCTCTGATTCCATGGAACGAGAATGAGGAAACAAGCCTTCCTCCAGCCCAATTAGAAAAACAACTGGGAATTCTAATCCCTTAGCACTATGCAAGGTCATTAGATTAGCAGTGCTTTTCCCCTCCGAACTGTCCTCTTCCAAACGGTCAATATCTGAAACCAGAGCAATATTTTCGAGAAAGCTTGTCAAATTGCCATCTGGGTTATTATTCTCAAATTCACGGGCTGCTGATACAAATTCCATGATATTTTCTAATCTTCCTTCAGCTTCTATAGAATCCTCTTCATTTAACACACTACGATAACTAGTTAATTGAAGAACGGTATCCATAAAATCAGTTAAGCTTTGTCTTTCCTTCTCCAATTGTAAATCAGATATAAGTTGACCAAACTCCTTTACTTTGGAAGCGGTTCGTCCTGTAAGCACCTTATTATTATCCAAATCCGCAATAACTTCCAGCACACTTATTCCCGCTGAAGCCGCAGCTTCTTGCAGGTTACTAACCGTAACTGCCCCTATTCCTCGTTTAGGTGTATTAATAATTCTTTGTAAGCTTACATCATCATAAGGGTTGTCCAACAAGCGTAGATAAGCAATGATATCTTTTATTTCCTTACGATCGTAGAAGCGCAAGCCTCCATAGATATTATAGGGAATGGCATATTTCATAAGAGCTTCCTCTATAGTTCTGGACTGGGCATTCATACGATATAAGATAGCGACATCTCCATACATACCACCTTTACTTAAGTGCTGCTCTATTTCACTGGAAATAAAATCAGCTTCCTGCTGCTCATTTTTAGATTGACATATGGTTATCAGTTCACCTTTGTCCTTTTGTGTCCACAAGCTCTTTTCTTTTCTTTTTACATTATGGCTGATAACCTGATTAGCAGCATCCAGAATATTTTGATGAGAACGGTAATTTTCCTCCAGCTTGATGATGCAAGCATCGGGGAAATCCTTTTCAAAATCAAGGATATTACGGATATCTGCTCCTCTCCATCGATAGATTGATTGGTCGTCATCACCTACAACACAAAGGTTTCCATGTGTATCGGATAGGAGCTTGACCAACATATATTGGGCAAAGTTGGTGTCTTGGTATTCATCTACCAAAATATAATGAAATTTGTTTCTATAATAGTTGAGAACATCAGGATGTAAATAAAACAATTCCAAAGTTTTATTCAGTAAATCATCGAAATCCAAGGCATTGTATTTTTTAAGTTTTGATTCATAGAGAGTGTATATTTGTGCTATTTTCTCTTCTCTAAATTGCCCTTGTACTTCCTTGGCATAATCTTGAGGGTTCTTTAAGTCGTCCTTCAGATGGCCAATAAGTGCTCGGACTTCCTTAGGAGCTAAAAATTTTTCGTTGACATTTAGTTCCTTAAAGCATTCCTTGATGACAGTTAACTGATCAGTATCGTCATAAATGACAAAATTTCGGGTATATCCGATTTTATCAATTTCTCTACGCAAAATTCTTACACAGGTGGAATGAAAGGTACTAACCCAAATACCTTCTGCAGCATCGCCTGCCAGGCTGAAAATACGTTCTCTCATCTCACGGGCAGCCTTGTTGGTAAATGTTATAGCTAGAACCTGAGAAGGGTACACCTCTCTCAAACATAGAATATCTTCAACCCTTTGACCCATGTCCTTATTACCTAGCCCCAAGGCTTGCTCATAATTTTTAAGTGCTTCTATATCTTCTGATTTTAAATTGCGAGGAATATATTTACTTTTATAAGCATCACCAAAACGCAGAATATGGGCTACTCTATTGGTTAAAACCGTGGTTTTACCAGATCCAGCTCCTGCAAGCACCAACAAAGGGCCTTGGGTAGTTAAAACAGCCTGTCTTTGCATATTGTTTAGGTGGCTATAATGTTTCTCAAAAATGCGGTCTCTAATTTCACAGTATTCTAATGCAATATCTGTATTGCTCATTCTTTTTTCACACGCCTCACTTACTTTTTATTTTATCTAAAACAAGGTTGTAACCATCTGCACCATAAATCAGTGCTCTATTAACCCTACTGATGGTGGCTGTGCTGGCACCTGTCTTTGCTGCAATTTCCTGATATGTTCTTTTCTCTCGTAGCATAATGGCAACCTCTAGCCTCTGAGCCAGAGATTTGAGCTCATTGATGGTGCATAAATCTTCAAAAAATCGATAGCATTCATCTTGATCTTCCAGCTGAAGAATGGCATCAAAGAGCTTATCCGTTTGATCATCTTTTAATTTGGATATGTATTCCATTTTACCCCTCCTGCTAACAGTATTTGCTGTTCTGCTAATGTATACTTGAGAAACCCGTTAATGCTGGAAAATCAACTAGGAACCCTTCCAGCATGGATAGCATAAGTTATTAACGTATTAATTAGAAAGGGGGCTGACCCAATGCACTACATTGTGCAACCCGGTGATTCCATCCTTGAGCTGGCACAAAGATACCATAGCCACGTAGATGCTATTCTGAAATCCAACTACTTAAGTTCAACAGAACATATTTACCCCGGAATGTTACTCAACATACCAACAACAGTTGAATCACCCTTGGAAGGAAAAGAATAGGACTTAGCCTTCCAGATAGTATTGATTCCTAATGAATCTATATTAACATACTAATCCGATAAAGTGAATGACAGATAAAAAAAGTGCTCACCCACAGTATGCTATTAATGCTGTGGATTTGCACTTTTAGTAAATATTTGATGTTGTAAGAAAAATTATAAGTTATGATTCCTCATCATATAACACATGGTCGTGATCTTCCGTATTTTCTAATTGCTTCCCTTGATCTGTTTCTTTTTCTACTTTGTCTTGAACAATTTCCAATTTTGATACAGATACTTCGTATGCAACCTTGTCAACTACTTCTCCATTTGCATAACGCTTCTGATATTCACGGCTTTGAATTCGTCCCCAAACTTTTATATTATCTCCAACTTCCAGTGTTTGACAGAATTTAGCATTCCTACCCCATGCTATAGTGGGGATATAATCAGATTTGTTGTAAGCGCGATTTACTGCAACGAGTAAATCTGCTATTTCTCGTTTGAAGGGAGTAGTTCGATAAATAGGAGCTTTACATACAAATCCATTAAGGTAGATTTGATTTGGATTTTTAAACTCTTCAGTCATGTTCGTTATCTCCCTTACAAAGACTGTTAGCAAGAGCCTGTTACTTCCATCTATCATCTTGTTATAGGAGCGAAATTGGCCTGTTATCGTTATTTCTGCACCTATATTTAAGTCAACATCTGTAATTAACCGTTCCGAAACAATGATGGGTAAACGATCTACATAATCACTGAGCCTCGGTACTGAAAGATAAAAACCGTAAAACCCCTCTCCAAACATCTCGTGACTGAATTCTATGATTGAATCTACACTTCCAGATACCTCTACCCAATTATTATCTGATGTATACTCTGTCATATCCGGTCCCTCTCCCTTCACTTTTCTATTGTGGATAAATCTAACACTATACCTATTCGCTTCAATTGCTATTTATTACCCTTCTGGCTCCATTTCTATTGGTATTTGTCTGCCTGTGTGATCCATCCTATAGTTTTCTTTATATATGAGCTCAGAAATAGGTACTATTGTATACCCTTCAATCAGAAGATTATCTAGAATCTTTGGCAGAGCTTCAACAATGTATTTTGCATTGTTGTGAAATAGAACAATGGATCCCTTATCTACTTTCTTTGTTACTCGTTCTACCATAGGCTGTACGCCTAATTCCTTCCAATCTAACGAATCCACGTCCCACTGTATTACATGGAAATTCAATTCCCTACAGGTTTGGATTAGACGATCATTGTAGTCACCAAAAGGAGGCCGTAAGAGCTTTACGCTTTTATTACCAACCAAGTCCTCAATTTTCTTTTGTGTAGTCAATATTTCTTTAACTATTTGCTCTTGGCTTAACTTGGACATTTCAGGATGTGTGGTGGAGTGATTAGCTACTTCATGGCCTCGTCTTGCCATTTCCTCTACTCGCTCAGGGTATTTGTCAACCCAAAAGCCCACTAAAAAGAAGGTGGTTTTAATATCCCTTTCTTCAAGGATATCCATGATGGTAGATGTATACTCTGCACCCCAGGCTGCATCAAAGGATATTGCTATTTTCTTTTCATCTGTTTGAACTGAATAGATTGGCAACTCTTTTTTAACATTAAGAAATACGCCTACAGTATCGCTTTTATTAGCATTTACGAAGGTTATGGATAGAAGTATTAACATGAATGTTGCCAGAAGTCGGCGAGCTTGAATTTTAGATAAATAGATTAATCTCACAGAAAACACCTCGATATTAATCTATTGTCACATGAAGGGAGATATGACTATAAACATCGATGTAAAAAAAGAAACCCCTGATGGGGTTTCTTAGATTCTTCATTGTGTACTAGTTGTTACTTTGGTATACATTTACCACTTCGTTGTCCATTAGTACCATGGCAACTGATTGACCTTTATCACTACGTTTTTCAATGGGTAAGCTGTCTAGATTCAAGAGAGTACTTGTACCATCGTTTTGTACAAGGATAACATCATATGGTTCTTTAATATAAAATCCCTTTACAACAGATCGTCCATTGGAACCATTTCGAGCGAAGGTTATGGTCTTAAATCCAACACCACCACGGCCTTGTCGCTCATAGTCATCAACGAGAGTTCGTTTGGCAAAACCACGGTTGCTTATTACAACTAGCTCTCCTTCGTCATCTATTTCCCTAGCAAAGACAACTTGGTCATTCTTCTTTAATTGTATAGCCTTTACGCCTATAGTAGCCCTACCAGTAGGGTTGACCTCGCTACCACGGAAGCAAATACTCATTCCGCCAGAAGTAGCAAACAATATATCCGTATTACCATGGGTTAATTCTACAGCTATAATCATATCGTTCTTCTTCAAGCGACATGCTTGAAGCTTGGTAACTCTTGAGTCGTACTCCTTCAACAAGGTGCGCTTTATCATACCTTCTTGAGTATAGAACTGTATATATCTTTCTTCCCCTTCATTAGAATCAAAATTGTCTACAGAGATCACTCCAACCACGCGTTCAGACTTTTCAAAGCCGGGTAGAATGCTTATGAGCTGCACACCTTTATCTCGCCATTTGGCTTCTGGAATATCTTTACAGGTAATACCATAGCAGTTGCCTGCATCCGTGAATAACAAAACTCGATGATTAGTAACAGACACCTCTAAAAACTCTATATAATCCGTTTCCCGAGCATTCCCTAGCTCCGCTTCATGGTTTGATCGCTGATAGGATATCATAGAAACTCGCTTTATATCCTGATTACGGGTCAAGGTGATTATGACATCCTCTATTTGAATCAAATCTTCAGTTTTTATTTCTGCTATTGAGCCGTCCTCTACAATTACTGTACGCCGTTGATCTTCATATAGCTTTTTGATCTCTAGTAGCTCTGTCTTGATAACTTTAAGTAATTTAACCTCCGAGGAAAGAATAGCAGTTAACTGCGCAATCAGCTTTTGCACCTGAGCATATTCCTTCTCCAAGTTAATTACCTCTAAATTGGTTAACTTTTGTAGTCGCATATCCAAAATTGCCTGGGCTTGAATTTCGGTTAGGCTAAATTCATCCATCAACCTGCTTCTTGCTTCCTTTGTATTTTTAGAGGAACGGATTATGGCAATAACCTTGTCTATATTTCGGATAGCAATAATAAGACCTTCAAGAATATGTTCTCTGGCCTTTGCCCTGTCTAAATCGTACTGAGTCCTTTTGGTGACAACATCCTTTTGGTGCTTAATATAATATTCTAGAATATCTTTTAAGCCCAGTTGACGAGGTCTTCCATCGGCAATGGCTACAATATTCACACCAAAGGTTATCTGGAGATCGGAATATTTGTAAAGATAATTTAGAATTTTCTCCGCATCTCCATCTTTTTTAATTTCTATTACAGCGCGAATGCCATCACGATCGGATTCATCTCTTATATCCGAAATGCCTGCTAGCACTCCTTTTCGTTCTTCACTGAGACGGAGAATTTTCTCCAAAAGGGTGGCTTTGTTTACCTGATAAGGCACTTCAGTAATAACCAGTTGCTTTTTACCACCGGAGATGTTTTCTATATCCACCTTAGAGCGAAGTAATACCTTACCCTTTCCAGTTTCATAGGCTTTCTGGATTTCATCAGTGCCAACGATTATGCCTCCTGTAGGAAAATCAGGACCTGGAATTATCTTCAGTAATTCATCTATACTAGTTTCTGGCTTAT
>JAAZEK010000412.1 GCA_012512335.1 Clostridiales bacterium
CTTTCAGGAATCGGTTCATCCTCAAGAGGGAATCTATACATCAGCAGAGTATTGCATAAAACCTTTATTGCCGTGGATGAGAAGGGAACGAAAGCAGGTGCTGCCACTGTAGTGGAAGTGTCGGATGAATCTGCTGCAATGGAAGTGCAGCAAGTGCACCTAGATCGCCCCTTTGTTTACATGCTTATTGATTGTGAAGCAAATCTGCCATTCTTCATTGGTACAGTCATGGATATTGGCAAATAGCAACGAGTTAATTGAGAGAAGTAAAAAACCTTTGAAAAGTCGAAAAAAGTAGTTGCGAATTCGATGCTTATTTTGGTATACTACAAGTGGTGTTATTATTTTGGGATTTTGGTAAAGAGTGGTGACTTTTATGCGTGTCAGCTACAAGAGATTATGGAAGCTATTAATAGATAAAGAAATCAAGAAAACAAAAATGGGTGAAGCAATAGGAATCAGTACAAGTACTTTATCTAAGCTAAATCGAGATGAATATGTATCTCTCGATGTATTGGTAAGAATTTGTGCTTATTTAGAATGTCAGATTAGCGATATCTGTGAGGTAATTCATGTATAGAAATTTAGCTGAAGGTTATCATTTCGATATTTCTCCAATTGCTAGAACCTCTATTAAGGATTTAGATATAGGTATTATTAGAGATTACTTCATGAAATACAACACGTTTGATTTGTTTGAAGAATCCGAGGATTCGGTAGAAAGAATATTAGAAAATGCAGATATACTGAAGGAAGTCGATGGAAGAAAGCTTTGTACTGTCGGTGGATTGTTGATATTTGGCAAGAAACCAGAAAGATATCTGCCGCAGAATGGGGTGAGCTTCGCCCACTTTAGTGGTAATGAAATTTCTGATGAGTTGATTGATAAGAAGATAATAACTGGAAGAATACAGGATATTGCTGAACAGTTAATGGTTACGATAAAAAACAATATGCTTACGCCTTCTGTAATCAACGGATTAAAAAGAGATGATAAAGAAGAGTATCCCATGGTTGTTATGAGAGAAGCCATAGTAAACTCGCTAGTTCATAGAAACTATAGTATCAGCGGAACCAAAATAAGAGTATTAATGTATGATGATCGGATTGAGTTCCGAAGTCCTGGAAGGCTGCCTAACACGGTAACAATAGATAAAATGAAGATAGGTGTGTCCTATGCCCGAAACCCGTTTCTAGTTAAATATATGGAGAACATGAGATACATTGATCATTTGGGAAGAGGCATACCTATGATTCTAAAAAAGATGAATGAAGCAGGGGCAAAAGAACCTTTGCTTATGGAGCTTGGAGAAGAATTTGTAATTATTATATATAAGGCGTAGGTATTACAGATTAATAGCTATAGCTGAAATCACATAAAGGTGTTTAGGAATGGTAAAGAGAAGAGTAATACATAGTTAAACGTAACATACAAAAGAGGGTGACAGATTGAAAAACTTAGAATACAGTGCCGGCGCTGTCAGTAAAGGATTTTGGTTCCAAGGGTTTAAAAAATATATTGGCTTATTACAAGAAGGAAAAGCTGAAGCTGAAATCAGAGAGCTTCAAGGAAAAGAAAATATATTTATGGCTCCTTCTACAGCTTATGGGATAAAGATGATAGGTGAAGTATCTAAACGCACAAAAGCTCTTCCTAAAGAAATTGTAAACTTGTTTTTTAGTCTTAATATTTCAGATCAAAAAATAGTTAATCTACTGGGCATTATGATGACCGATAGATTGTTTTTTGAGTTTCTATA
>JAAZEK010000413.1 GCA_012512335.1 Clostridiales bacterium
TTATCGACTGCGATGATGATTTGTTCTATCATGCAGGAAACATGCCTGAAAAGATACAGCAATTCTGTAAACAGACGGGACAGACAGTTCCTGAAAGTAAGGGAGAAATAGTTCGATGTATCTATGAAAGCATGGCTCTTAAATATCGCTGGTCTTTCGAGAGGTTGGAGGAAATTCTGGGGCGCTCCTTGGATGTGCTTCATATGGTAGGGGGAGGAATAAAGAACCGTATGCTGAATCAGTTCACTGCCAATGTCTTGAATAAACCAGTGATTTGTGGACCAATTGAAGCAACAGCAATAGGAAATCTCATGGTGCAAGCCATGGCATTGGGCGAAGTGAAAAATCAAGGGGAAATGCGGCAGCTAGTCAAAGATTCCTTCCCAACAGAAGATTATTTACCGAAAAACACTGATGCCTGGGATGATGCTTATGTAAGGTTTTTAAAAATACAGAAGTGATTGATGCCATTGAGTTTTTAAGATTAGAAAATATTGCATTATTATTTTTTAATTGTCTGGATACAATAGAAACACAAGGGTTTGAGTTGGTCTACTGACATCAACTAACAAACTTGAAAGGGCAATCGTGAAACACCCTTTCCTTTGATTTAGTTTACAGCTTTGTTTTACCCAACAGATCAACGTGCAAACCCTTTTTAAGGAGAATCCCTCCATGGGATTCTCCTTTATTCGTGATTGATAAGAATGTGTGATCTATAGTGGCTGGTTACTGTTCACAGGGTCAATAAAATAATAAATATATTCCAGTCGCTGTTGCAATCACGAATCAAACTAAAGCTTATATCAGCTGAAAATTCTACACCTTCCAAACTCACTGCGTTCGGACAGTGGAAGGTGCTAAACGCATTTTCTGCCGATATTCGCAAGATTGATAATCGTTCCTGCAAAGGCTTCTTCCATATGATTTATTATTTTGAATGTGAACTGTAACTTATTAAGAGCTATTTAACTTAAGTGTATAATAGTGTAGAATAATAGACGATGACTCAATAATTTCGATTTAAGGAGGCCTATTCATTGCAGAATTACGTACTAACTAAATTTTTAGATTCCCTTGAGGATCAGGGGATACCCGGATGTGATTGCGCCATCTACTATCAGCAAAAGCCTATATACAGGCACATGGCTGGTTATGCGGATACAGAGAAGGCTAAGCCCATAACAGCAGAAACAACATACTGGCTATATTCTGTAACCAAGCTTTTTACCGTAACAGCTGTCATGCAGTTGGTTGATAAGGGCATTATTGAGCTGGATGACCCAGTCTACGCCTACATTCCTGAATATCTAAATCTAAAAGTAAAAGAAGGTTCTGAGCATAGACAGGCCAAACAGGTTATGACCATAAGACATTTGCTTACCATGCAAAGTGGTTTAAATTATAATATTACATCCCAGTCCATTAGGAAGGTAACAAGTGATAGCAATCGTCAGGCTTCAACTGTTGAAGTCATTAGAGCGCTGGCAGAGGAACCCTTGGATTTTGAACCTGGAGTTCGCTATCAATACAGCCTAAGCCATGATGTATTAGGAGCTGTTATAGAGATGGTTTCTGGAAAGCCCTTTGATCAATACTTATCCGATTCTATTTTTCAGCCTCTGGGAATGAATGATACAGGTTTTGATTTAACTCCTGAAAAAGAAGATAGAATGTCCCAGCAATTTATATACAGCCCTAAATCACGAACGTCTAAGCAGACAAAGAAGACTAATAGCTATATTCTAACCAGAAACTATAAAAGTGGAGGAGCTGGACTAATATCAACTGTTGATGATTGTATTCGGTTTTTAGATGCTATGTGTAATAATGGCACAAACCCTAATGGATATCAAATACTCTCCCGTAAAGCTATTGACTTGATGCGCAGCGATCAGTTAAGCGAAGGCTCCAAGTTGTTTTTTGATAAGCCTGGATACAGTTATGGACTAGGTGTTCGTACATTGGTGGATAAAGAAGGTGCAAGATCAAAAAGCCCAATTGGTGAATTTGGCGGGGGTGGTGCAGCGGGTTCATATGCATTGATTGATGTTAAGAATCAGCTTGCGATTTTTTATGCACAGCATGTGCTTGGCTGTGAATATGCTCATCAAGTAGTTCACCCTAAAATAAGGAATCTAACGTATGAATTACTTCAATTAGAGTAAATAACCTATACTTAAACTATGATTATGATATACTAAAACATAGAAATTACTTACTTTAAATATGAATGTGATCAACTAAGATACAAGATTACATAGGAAGGTGACATAAAAGTATGAAGCAAAATATTGATATGACCAAAAAAACACTGACAGTAGGAAACAAAGAATATGTCTACTACGATATCTCATCCTTAGATAAATTTGGCTGGGATGTTACTAGACTACCATATTCTATGAAAATACTTCTGGAAAACGCAATTCGAAATTATGATGAAAGGCTTGTAACTAAGGCACACGTAGAGAGAATTGCTAATTGGAATGGTAGGGGAAATGGTGGCGATATACCCTTTATTCCTTCACGTATAGTTCTACAGGACTTCACTGGGGTTCCTGCAGTAGTTGATCTAGCAGCCATGAGAACAAAAATGAATGAAATGGGCGGAGATCCCGCAAAGATTAATCCTCTCGTACCTGTGGACCTAGTTATCGATCATTCAGTGATAGTAGATAACTTTGGATCAATCAATGCTCAGCAACAAAACGTAAAGAGAGAATTCGAACGAAATGGAGAGCGCTATGAACTTCTAAAATGGGCTCAAAACGCCTTTTCCAACTTCCGAGTATTTCCTCCATCGGTAGGAATAATACATCAAGTAAATTTGGAGTACATGGCAACAGTTGCTTCCGCCAGGGAAGTAAATGGAGAAACTACACTCATGCCTGATACCTTGGTGGGAACAGATTCCCACACAACCATGATTAATGGTATTGGAGTTCTAGGATGGGGTGTAGGTGGTATTGAAGCAGAGGCTTGCATGTTAGGACAACCTTATTATTTTCTGTTACCAGACGTCATAGGATTTGAGCTAAAAGGAAGCTTGCCAGCTGGAACCACTGCGACTGACCTTGTACTTACTATTACAAGTATTCTTAGGAAAAAAGGTGTGGTAGGGAAATTTGTTGAATTTTTCGGAGATGGCGTCAGTAATATGACCGTAGAGGATAGGGCCACTATTGCCAATATGTGTCCAGAATATGGTGCTACTGCTGCTTATTTCCCAGTAGATGATAAGACACTGGAATACTTAAGAGCAACTGGGCGAAGCGAGGAACAAATATCCTTAGTAGAACAGTACTTCAAAGCCCAAGGTATGTACCGAACAGAAGATTCGGAAAAGCCTGTCTTTACCGATGAGGTCCAACTGAATCTATCCACCATAGTCCCCAACTTGGCAGGGCCAAAACGTCCTCAGGATAATATTCCATTAAAGGAAATGAAAAAGAAGGTTTCTCAGCTGGAAACTGCCTCCATAGAAGATGGAGGATATGGGCTGGACGACAAGAAACTAGAAGAATCGGTAACGATACAATACAGTGATGGTACAACTGAAGAGCTAAAGACAGGCGCTGTCGTTATATCATCCATTACCAGTTGTACCAACACATCTAATCCTGCAGTAATTATTGGAGCGGGCTTATTGGCTAAGAA
>JAAZEK010000414.1 GCA_012512335.1 Clostridiales bacterium
CTTGAGGTACTGAAAATAGTTAACACATCAAAGTTACTTGATAAAAGCTATGGCCTTAGCTTATCAGATCAATATTGGATATGCCCTCAAGATTCAGACTTGACATGGAGTAAGATAAATTTCTTTGATAATGATTTTTCAGAGGATGTTGGTGATGTTTTATTTGGGAAACGCTCATCAGGCGATGAAATCAGCCTAATCTCTCCCGATAACACGTCAGATGGTTGGTTACGGAAGAAATGGAAGATCATCGATGGTAAGCGTTGTTTGATTAAAGGCGGTAGTGGTGCAACTCAACAAGAGCCATATAATGAGGTTTTGGCAAGTGCTATTATGCGTCGCTTAAACATTCCGCATATCCCCTATACATTAATAGTTGAAAATAACTATCCATACAGTGTGTGTGAGGATTTTATAACTACAGACACGGAGTTGATTAGTGCTTGGTATGTTATGCAAACACAAAAAAAGCAAAATCATGTTTCCATATATCAGCACTACAAAAATTGCTGTGAAGCCCTTGGTATAAGCGGTATTCAGGATTCACTTGATAAAATGATGACCCTTGATTATATTATAGCCAATGAGGACCGTCACCAAAATAATTTTGGTGTTATCAGAAATGCAGCAACACTGGAATGGATGGGTGCTGCTCCTGTTTTTGACAGCGGTTCGTCAATGTGGTTTGATAAGCCTTTGCCGATGATTCAGCCAACTGAAATGAGTCTTCCAAGTAAACCATTCAAAACTGATCATAATGAGCAAATAAAACTTGTTAGCTCATTTGAATGGCTTGACTTGTCCAAACTGAAAGATATAGATGAAGAATATTATGAGCTTCTCAAGGACTCTCCTTTTGTAGATGCCCCAAGATGCGATGCACTTTGCTATGCCTTAAGAAAAAGGATAGAAATGCTTTC
Organism: Clostridiales bacterium; assembly: GCA_012512335.1. Classification (GTDB taxonomy): domain Bacteria; phylum Bacillota; class Clostridia; order Caldicoprobacterales; family DTU083; genus UBA5454. The sequence goes on from JAAZEK010000414.1 coordinate 921, forward strand.
GGATATTGTTGTTAGGCATACAAAATATTCTGTAATGGATGATATTACAAACGAAGTACGCGAGGATATAGCATACAGAGGGAAGTAAGTGTGAGATATATACACGACAATGAGAACAATTGAATTATTTAGACGGACAAGAAATCGGGATAGAGATAGTGGCAGAAATGCCACTTCCTTCTTCACGAGTATAGAACAATCCATATTCCGAGCCATATTGCATTTTAATGCGGTCGTTTAAAAAATACAAAGCAAGCTAAAATCTCAAAGAGCTTATTTAGAAATCTAAGAGGAGTGGAGATATTTTTGTAGGCTGGAGCACAATGAGGGAGGATATTTATAATACTTGGAGAAGTATGTATCTAATGGTGGAACACTGTTTAGGCATGCTCCTAATTTAATACAGTTTAATAAATTATAGAGCTATTACTAGAAAAGTTGGAGGTTGCTTCTATGAGTAAGATATTGGCTGTCGATGGTGGTGGAACAAAACTAAGTGCAGTGCTATTCGACGAGGATTTTCAGCTTTTAGGCCGGGGAATGAGTGGTGGGGTTAATATGAACCACACTTCTCTGGAGGATATCCATGCTAATGTGGTTGATTGTCTTGGAAAGGTGTTTGCAGATGAAGTTCCGCCTCTAATTGACAAGCTATATGTGGTGTTCGTTGGACCAGTCAATGTTTTATATGAGGAATTAGAGAAGATTACAAGGGTAAATGAAATCATACCACTAACTGAATCCGGAGCAGGGCTTTTAGCAGGCGCTATGAAGGAAGAGGGCATTCTAGCACTAGCTGGTACTGGTTCTGATATTTTTTATGTACGTAAGGATAAAAAGCTCAACTCTGTGGTAGGAGCCTGGGGACCAATCTTAGGTGACCAGGGGAGTGGAACATGGATTGGACAAAAGGCACTTAGATCAGTGGTTGCTTCTATTGAAGGCTGGGGTGAACCGACTCTGCTTTATGATATAATTAAGCGTGAATGGAAGTTCGAGAAAGATTTTGATATGGTTCATATTATCCACAGAAATGTAGCTCCTATGCGCAAAGTGGCTTCTGTAACCCCTTTTGTACGTGAAGCAGCAAACGCAGGAGATGTAGTTGCTCTTAGAATACTACGTGAAGCTGGTGAGATAATGGCGATACAAACTGACTGTTTAATAAGACGCCAAGAAATACCAGAGGATTATAGACAGGTTGTGTGTTGTGGAGGAGCGTGGAAAACACATTCAAGTATGTTTGAAGTTTTTCAACAAGAGCTTCAGAAAATGTATCCTAGTATGCCAGTTGAAAAGCCATGGTTTGAGCATGTACTAGCTGGCGCGGCAAAAGAAATGTTAAATCAGCAAGTGCCCACAGAGCAGGCAAGAGAAAGACTTAGTGAACAATTTTCTGATTATATTATAGCTTGGTGAAAAAAAGGAGGATTCTGATGGACGTGATTACAGCTTATTTTGATAACCTGAAGGAAATTATAGAGAAGGTGACGAAAACTCAAGCAAAAGCCCTGCATCAGGGTGCAGAGATTTTAAGTGATGCGGCATTAAAAGGGAATAATTTGTTTGCATTCGGGTGCAGTCATGCGGGTTTGTTAGCGCTGGAGTTATATTATCGAACAGGAGGTATAGCTCTAATCAATCCTATAAAAGCCCCAGGTCTTGGGCTTGATGTAGATCCCGCAACCATGACAAGCCAGATTGAACGTTTGTCTGAGTATGGTAGATTAATTATTGACAACCAGCCCATAGCTTCTGGTGATGTCTTAATAATTCATTCTGTATCTGGGCGCAACACAGTTACGGTTGATGTGGCATTACGTGCAAAGGAGATTGGCGTTACAGTTATAGCATTGACCAGCCTTGAGACAGCTGAGCAGGTAACTTCAAGGCATCCAAGCGGCAAGAGCCTGCATCAGGTTGCAGACCTTGTTTTAGATAATTGTGGTTGCTTAGGTGATGGTTCTTTGGAAATCCCTGGTGTACCTGAAAAGGTAGCGCCAACATCCACAGCAGTTGGAGCAGCAATGTTAAATGCTATGATGGCACAGACAGTTGCTTTGATGACAGAAGCTGGAGCCATAGCACCGGTATTCGTGTCAGCTAACTTGGATCGAGGGGATGACCATAATAAAGCCATGCTGGCTGAATATAAAGACCATATTTTTTACATGGGACACAGTAAATAATTTAGGAGGGAAAAATTATGTTAATGGACCGATATTGGGAAGAAATCTCCCAGTTATATGACAGTGTAAAAACTACACAGCGTGAGAACATTATAAAAGCAGGGGAATTAATAGCTGAGGCGGTTGATCAAGGAGCTTGTGTACATATTCATGACTCAGGACATATCATTGACTCTGAGTTAATTTACCGAGGTGGTGGGTTAATTCTATACAAACCCTTCAAGTACAATCTTGATGTTACCAATCCAGTACGTAAAAGAGACCGTTCCGATATGGACACTTCGATGGAGGGCTTAGCAGCTTATGCACTTAGGGCTTCGGGAGCCAGACCAGGAGATGTCTTTATTATGGGCTCTGTTTCTGGTCGTACCTTCCGTGTAGTAGACCTGGCCTATGAAGCGAAAAAACTAGGGATGAAAATCATCGTTGTGACCTCCATGACCTATGCAACATCAGTTGACAGTCCTCATTCCAGTGGACAAAAGCTTTATGAAATGGCTGATGTAGTTATCGACAACTGTGCTCCTGCTGCAGAAGCTATGATGGAGGTCGAAGGCATTGAAGCCCGCCTATGCGCTGCATCTGGCTTATCAGCTGCCTTTATACTCTGGAGTGTAACAACAGTAGTAGTAGAAGAACTAATGAAACGCGGTAAGACCCCAGGTGTCCTTAAGAGCGCTAACTTCCCTGGTGGTAATGATTATAACAAGAGTTATGTTGAACCACGCTATGAAAGGGAAGGACTGTAGTTGGATTCAGCTAATGCTTTTGCAGTCTTAACTAATGCTTATACTATACAGTCTCTATATGAGGCTGTATTTTTTATGTCCAGCTTGTGTCCGAATTGTATCTGGATTATTTGTACAGATTCACCGATAAACTCTGGATGACTTGCTTATGGATAACAAACATGTTAATGTTATAAAATAATGTACCTTAATGTTATTGACAGCTCATAAAACTGGTATATTATAAAAGTATAAACGGATTCAACTGCAAGAGTTCATTTTTGAATGACACTCTGAAGGCAGTGAAGAATCTGAGGCTTTTTCTAGAAAGGAAAGTATATGACCAAACAATACACTAGCTTAAATGGACTCGTAGAGTTAATTGAAAGTGAGATAAAAGAAGGAAAGTTCGGATTACCAGGACGTAGATTTCCCCAGACAAGAGAAATTGGTGAGATGTACAATGTATCCTTAGTAACGGCACATAAGGTAATGGTTAAGCTTAGAGAGCGTGGAATTATTGAGTTAGTAGGTAAGAAGTATTATCTCACTCATGGAAGAGTGTCGAAGAGTTCACCATTAGGAAAGCTTAAAGATAATGATAAGAAAATATTGGGCTTTCATGTAACGAATATAGATAGTCAATACTTCGCTTCTCTAGTGCATTCGGCAGGGAAGTATGCAAATAAATTAGGCTATAGACTAGTAACAGCAAGTAGCGACTACAAACACCAAGAAGAAATAGCCATACTTAATATGTTTAGAGATATTGGTGCATCAGGTGTTCTTACTTGCCCAGGAATATATGATAATACGTCTGAGCTATATAGTAACTACGTTTTGCCACATGTATTCATAGGCAGAAAACCTGATGGTGTGAATGGCGACAGTGTTTTAGTAAATAATCATGCAGCTGGAAAGAGCGTTGCCAAGCATTTTATTGAGACAGGATATAAGGAGTTTGCGTATGTGGGGCTAAAAGAATTATCACGAAAGGGTGACCCTAGGTACTCTGGGTTTTACGAAGGACTCAAACAGGAAGGATATGATTTGCCAACGGAAAATAAATTTGATGTTAGCGCGGATGATTTTACTAACACTTCACGTATTACATCCAGCTTTCTACACAAATTGAAGGAACCAACGGCAATATTCTGCTTCCATGATTTAATAGCAGTCGAGCTATTGAATCTCTGTAAACAGTTGAAGCTAATTGTACCGGATGATGTTGGAATATGTGGATTTGATAATCTATATATTGCTAGAACAACTACAAATGCACTAACGACAGTAGGTTACAGAATCAACGAAATGACGCAAACAGCAATCAACCTATTAACTAACCAAATTGAGACAGAGCAAGAGGGAGGTGTTAATTACTACATAGAACCTACCATATTTGTCAGAGACACAACACAGAGGAACGCGAACTATAAAAAAGAAAATATGATAAGTCACGATATGCTTTACAAAGGCATCGTGTAATTAAAGGAGAGCTGTTTGGTAAATAAAAAAGTAATGAGACGAAAGGAGTAATTTAAAATGAATATATTTCCAGTCCCATATAAGACAGAAGAGTCTACAGGGAAATTTAATTTTGGTTCAGCTGTAGATGCATTAATTAGTGATTCATTCAAAAATGAAGAGGCTATAGAGCTACTAGGCGAGCTATGGACAAACTTTACTCTTGGGGTAGGGAAGCTAAATATAGTAAAATCAGGCCAGTTGAATGAGAACCAGTTTCTTATTGTCAATAAAGACAGTGCAGTGGATTTCCCGCCACTGGAGGATGGATTTGATTACAATCTACAGATAACTGATGATCGCATAATGATAGAAGGGGCTGATGATAAAGGCTTAATTCATGGCTTCTCAACCCTACTTCAGGCGATAAAACCAGTTAACTTAGAGGAAGGCAAAGAGAAATTCGCTATAGATTGCGTTAGTATAAGCGATAAGCCAGCCCTTGGATTCCGTGGTATACATGTCTGCGTTTTCCCGGAAACCACATTGAACTTTTTGAAAAAGGTTATCCTTGTTAGTGGTTTAATGAAATATTCTCATATTGTGCTTGAGTTCTGGGGAATGTTAAAATACGATGTTATGCCAGAGCTTTCATGGGAGAATGCCTATACTAAGGATCAAATAAGACCTCTTATTAAAGATGCAAATGCACTTGGTATGGAAGTAATTCCTATGTTTAACCATTTAGGACATGCAACTCAATCAAGAGTTATGTATGGAAAGCATGTTGTTTTGGATCAGAATCCTAAGAAGGCATTATTATTTGAGCCAGATGGATGGACCTGGTGTTTAAGCAATCCCGAAAGCTTAGCATTGTTAAGGGAGATACGTAAGGAATTGATGGAGTTGTGTGGACCAAGTGAGTATTTTCACCTTGGATGTGATGAGGCATATTCATTTGCTACATGTGATATCTGTAAAAATACAGACAAACATAGCTTGCTTGTTAACTATTTAAACGGATTGTCTGAAGAGCTTAAGCAGGATAATCGACGGGCAATCATTTGGGGAGATATGCTTTTAGATAGAGCTGCCTGGGGTCCTGAGATTGTAGCCTATAGCAGGCCGGATCAAAGAACTCATGAGATTATTGATAGACTTGATAAAAGCATAATGATTGCAGATTGGCAATATAATACTCAAGAACCTAAGCTACCTACATCTGAACACTTTATGGAGAAAGGTTTTGATGTAGTCGCATGTCCTTGGTATGATTGGAAAAATGTTCTTTCTCTCAGTCAAGCTACAAAAGCATTAAATGCATCTGGGCTTCTCGTTACAACATGGCACACTTTAAATGACCATATTGTGTTGATCCCATATGCAGCTAGTACAGCATGGTGCACTGAGGAGAATTTGAATAAGATAGAATCACAACAATTAAGAACAACTGTGGCAAGCTTACAAAGGAAATTAGTACCTGTTAATGGAGTATATGAAAATGCTGGATGGAATCGCAATGAAATCAAAAACTAGCTTCAAACCTAAGCCTGAACTTAAGCCTAAAACTAAGCCAAAAATCGGGATTTTAGGCTTAAGTGGTCAATCCATATTCATGACAGTTGATCATTTTCATGAAAAAGGAGAAACCATACATGCTGATA
>JAAZEK010000415.1 GCA_012512335.1 Clostridiales bacterium
ACCAAGTAGTTAATGAGAAGTTAAAGCATTATTTCCATAGTTCACCTTATCATAGGGATACAGCTATTAATTTAGCTCATCTTCTTGTCAGAACAAAAAGCGGCTATAGATTTTCAGAAGGCATTAAGAGCATGCAGAGCTTTACAAAGCAATATGATCAAGAGCTGTCAGATTTCTTTCCGCTTATGGTTTTAGCAGCCGCAGCAGAATTAGCCTTAAAGAACAATACAGAGGCAGGAATTCCAGAGGAAATTACAGTAGCCACTCTTAAGGACACAAATATATGGATAGATAATTTCTATCAAAGTAACGGCAGATATGGTCTTTCAGATTCTACATTGCTAACAGGGCATTACACAGGTAATTTGTTTAAAATAGGACGCTTGCAGTATGAGCTCATTCCCTTTTCTAATTGGGGATTTATATTTAAAAACAGTATAACTCAGGAGCTTATTTCGCTTTCATCCGAGAAGAATGTAAGTGGAAGTGGACATATAGCTGGAATTTATGGCGAGGAGGACATTGCCTTTCAGGCTTCCTTTGAGCAAAATGAAGACTATTATGAAGGTTATGTCATTGATAACGAAAATGGGATTATCCTGGACAGAAGGATTAAGCTTAGTAAGGATGAATGGAATCTTATTTTACAGCCTGGTGATATAGTTATTAATATCCATATTCCACAGGGTGAAAAGCTAGATTATGAAGCATGTCTAGTCTCCATAGAACAGGCAAAGGAATTTTTCAAAAAGCATTTCCCTGATATCAAGTATAATGCAGTGGTATGTGGCACTTGGTTGTTGGATGTTAATCTTTTGAATATTCTGCCGGAGGAATCAAATATTATAAAGTTTATGAGCTTGTTTAAAAAAATGCCGATATATTTCTCTGTACCTATGATACATGAGAGAGTTTTCGGTTTTGACTTTGATGTAAAGGATATCGCATCTGCTCCGGAGAATACTTCATTACAAAGAAGTTTAAAGGAATATACTCAAAAAGGTGGTAAAATGTATAATACAGGCGGCTTTATAATTGACTGATAATTTTTTTGTATGTGTCTAGTGAACTCGTTTTGCCTTTAGCAAAATATCGGGGATTAAGATGGAGACTATACTCCGCCTGAATTAAGAAGAGTGAACGTGCCACTTATAAAAGTGGGAGACTTGACGTAGAATCAACAATAGTGGATAACTGCGAATTTATAACTAGGAGGCAGGCAAATGAATCCTAATATATTGGAAAAGCTACAAACACCATGTATAGTAGTAGATCTGGAGAAAGTAAATAAAAATCTAAAGGAAATGCAGGATAGTGCAAATTCCTATAAGTGTAAGCTAAGGCCTCATATTAAGACGCACAAGATGGTTCACTTTGCAAAACTGCAACTGGAATATGGTGCAGCTGGTATTACCTGTGCCAAGGTTTCTGAGGCAGAGGTTATGGCAGATGGTGGTATTGATGATATTTTTATCGCATATCCAATTATAGGGGATTTTCGAATCAAGCGTGCTATCAAACTAGCAGCTAGAACGAAAAGATTGATATTAGCGATAGATAGCATAGAAGGTGCAACTGCTCTAAACGAAGCTGCCCGGGATGCTGGTGTCTGTTTTGAAGTACGTTTGGAAATGGACACTGGTGCTAAGCGGACTGGTGTACTTAGAGAAAGGGCTGTATCGCTAGCAACAGAAATCAATCAAATGTCAAATCTAAATCTAACTGGAATTTATACTTTTAAAAGCCTGATTTATCAATGAGCTACCACTACTGATCCGGAAGTAGCAGGTCAGGAAGAGGGAGAGTTGATGAAGCAGGTTGCTGAGGATTTGGAAGCTGCAGGTGTTAATCTAAAAGATATAAGTGCAGGTTCTACTCCCACAGGGCTATCGGTAGCCCAAACAGGCATGGTAACAGAAATTAGACCTGGAACTTATATTTTCAATGATTACATGCTTTATAAAGAAGGCATTACAAAGCTGGAGGAAGTTGCTGCTCATTTTTATGCTACCGTTGTCAGTACTCCCACTGTAGAATATGCGGTGATTGACGGCGGAACAAAAACATTCCCCATGGATATTCAGTTGAATGTTGAACCCTATTATTATCCTTCCTATGCTATCGTAGAAGGAAATGATGATTTGCAGCTAAAACGCATGAATGAGGAGCATGGCATTATCACCAGTCAAAGTGGCAAAACAGGGCTAAAGGTAGGACAGAAAATTAAGCTGATACCTGTTCATGTATGTCCAGCAATTAATATGCAAAATCAGGTTTACATATATGACGGACAGGACATATATGAACAAAAGGTTGATGCTAGGGGTATGCTGGTGTAGGCGTAATGAATAAGGTTTTATCAATGATTCTATTGCAAATAGTTGTTGAATTGTCATTCTGAGGAGCTTGCCACGAAGAATCTTAAGAAATAAGTATATAAAACTCAGATTCCTCACTATGCTCAGAATGATATCAGATCATTCGAAAATGAGTTCTGCTAGTAGAATCATCAATAATAACATACTTAATAAGATAAGGTAGGAATAATGAAAACATTAATTAAAAATGGATTAATATATGATGGTACTGGCGGGAAACCATATAAGGGCGATATTTTTATTGAAAATGATCGCATTGTTGATATTTGCCCAAGTGGAATTCTTTCAAATGAAATTTCCACGAATGAACCAACTGCTAAGAACAATATAGACAAAAGTGATTTAGCTTATAATGCAAACAATGAAATGCATTTAAGTTTAAATAATGAAGAGCGGAATGCAGATTTAGTTTTCTATGCAGATAACAAAGCAGTTACACCTGGGTTTATAGATTCTCACCGTCATTGCGACATAGCTGCTGTGGCAGATCCAAACTTTGGAGAAGTTGAATTAGCTCAAGGGATAACAACAGTTCTTGGTGGTAACTGTGGTCTGACCCCCTTTCCCTATGTAGCAGGTACTGGACAACAGATGCTAGATTTTATTGAGCCAGTATTGGGTAAGGCGCCAGAATGGATGAAATATGCAAGCTATCCAGAATACATGGCCGCCTTGGAGGCTTCGAACCCATTTATTAATGTAGGCCAGATGCTTGGCACAGGTGCCGTCAAAACAGCCGTAAAAGGTTTTGGAAAATCTCCATACACTCAGTCTGAAATGGATAAGGCTAAAGGATATATAAGGGAAGCAATGGAAGCTGGTGTATTTGGAATTTCTACAGGAATCATGTATGTACCCGAGTGTTATTCTACTACGGCAGAATTAACTGAGCTAATAAAATCAGCCGCAAAATACAAGCGCATACTAACCTTCCACATCAGGGGCGAAGGTGACAGCCTGGTGTCATCTGTTGAGGAAGTGCTGAAAATTGGCAGAGATGCAGAAGTGCCGATCAATATTAGTCATTTTAAGGCCGTTGGAATAGAAAATTGGCAGAAAACGATTTATCAGGCAATTGATAAGATCGAAGAAGCAAGAGCTTCGGGACAGGACGTAAGTGTTGATTTTTACCCCTATACTGGTGGGTCAACGACTCTAATGTCATTACTTCCTCCAAGTGTTCAGGAAACGGATATTAAAGATACACTAAGAAATATATCCACAACTGAAGGCGCAAAGCTGCTAAAAAATGAAATAAATCGGAAGCATGATAATTGGGATAACACATCACTTAATATAGGATGGGATAGAATAATTATTAGCTATGTTACAAAGCCAGCAAATAAAGACTTTGTAGGCGATAACATTCAGGATTTAGCTTATAAGAACGGTTATGAAGATCCTGTGGATTTCTTCCGTGAACTGTTGATTGATGAACAAGGTAAGGTTGGCGTTATCCAAATGAGTATGGATCAGCATGATGTTGACACTATAGCCAAGCTGCCGTATTCCATGGTAATTTCTGATTCACTGTATGGAAATGCAGATTCTCCTCATCCCAGGCTGTTTGGATCTTTCCCCAGAATCATTCAAGAGTTTGTGTACAAACGAAAAATTTTAAGCCTGGAAACAGCTATCAATAAGATGACTCAAATGACAGCAGAGCGTTTTCAAATTGATAGACGGGGTACCTTAGAAGTTGGGAATTATGCAGATATTAACATCTTTAATCCGAAAAACTTGAAGGATTTAGCCAGCTATAGTAAGCCGAAGAAGTTATCTATAGGGTTGGATATGGCTTTCATAAATGGCAGATTGGTTTGGAATAATAATAAAATGATCAGGGCTTATAGAGCAGGAGCTATTAGACATATATAAGTGATAGATTCTTCGCTATCGCTCTGAATGACAAAAAGTATGGGATAAAGAAAGGAGATTTACAATGGATGTTTATGGAAGAATGAAAGAATTAGGGATTGAACTCCCAAAAGCACCAGCAAAGGGAGGGGTGTATGCACAGGCAAAGGAATTTGGTCAGGGCCTGATATACATATCTGGGTGTGTGCCTACCATTGATGGGGAATCACCACATGGAAAATTAGGTGCAGAAATCAGCATAGAGCAAGGACAGGAATGTGCAAAAAATTGTATGCTAAATGTATTGGCTGTTCTGGAAAAGAAAATTGGTGACTTAAACAAGGTAAAAAATGTAGTTAAAATTCTTGTTTTTGTAGCTGGAACAGATGAATTTTACCAACATCCCCAGGTGGCTAACGGCGGTAGTCAGCTACTTGTTGATATCTTCGGTGAAGAGGTAGGAGCTCCTTCTCGTTCAGCTATTGGTGTTAATGCACTTCCTGGTAATGTGCCAGTGGAAATAGAGGCCCTATTTGAGGTCATATAATGACTCTTGTAGACCATCTCCAAAATGCTCTATTAGAATATGGCTTTTCTGAAAGCTGGGCATCGATCGTATCTAATTCAGCGATTGCATTACTTATACTGCTGGCAAGCGTGCTGTCTTGGCTTGTTGTTAAGTTCATACTTAACAGGATAATCGGTGTTATAGTCAAGCAAAGTAAAAGCAAGTGGGATGATATATTGTTGGGGCCAAAGCTCTTTTCTAGAATTGCTAATCTAGCCCCAGCAATTATTATCCATGTATCAGCGCCTGCATTCCCAGTTTTACAGATATGGGTACAACGCTTAGCCTATTCTTATATAATTCTGGTAGCTATTTTAATTTTATTTTCTCTTATGGATGGCTTTGAATCAATGTATCGCACCTTGGATGTTTCTAGAGAAAAGCCTATAAAAGGCATGCTCCAGGTTATAAAGATAATCCTATCTATAGTCGGGATTATTCTCATAATCTCTGTATTACTGGACAAATCACCAACGGTGCTTCTCAGTGGAATTGGTGTCTTTTCTGCTGTTCTTTTATTAATTTTTCAAAATTCTATCTTAGGCTTTGTTGCTGGTATCCAATTATCAGAAAATAATATGGTGCAAGTGGGTGATTGGATTGAAATGCCTAAATACAATGCCGATGGTGATGTAATCGACATCACACTTCATACGGTGAAAGTTCAGAACTGGGATAAAACCATTACTATGATTCCTACTCATGCGATGGTGTCTGATTCGTTCAAAAATTGGAGGGGAATGAGAGAATCAGGTGGCCGGCGAATCAAGCGATCGATCTTTATTGACATGAACAGCATCCAGTTTTGTACAGAGGAGATGCTTGAACGATACGAGAAATATAATTATCTTACTGAATACATTAAACTAAAGAGACAGGAAATTGATACATACAATGCAGAGATAAAAGTTGATCCAGACCAGCTTGTTAATGGAAGAAGGATGACAAACATCGGAACCTTCCGAGCTTATGTCCAAGAATACTTGAAAAATCTGCCTAAGCTCAATCAGGATATGATTGTTATGGTTCGTCAGCTAGCTCCTACGGAGCATGGTTTACCAATTGAAATCTACTGCTTTAGTGCAAGCACAGTCTGGGTTGAATATGAGGGAGTTCAGGCTGATATTTTCGATCATATTTTAGCTGTTGTTCCCCAATTTGATCTTCAAATTTATCAGAGTCCTTCAGGAAAAGATTTTGGAAGCAATCCCTATAGAAAAAGAAGTGGAGCAGGAGCTTAATGACCTTCTTGCTAGGGAGATATCCAATACAGAAAGAGCGATTATAGCCTTTCTCTGGGGAGCCCGTCGACAAATATTTTGGGATGGTAATAAACGCACATCTCTACTGATTGCCAACAAGTTACTGATTACAGGCGGCAATGGAATGCTGATAATCAATGATAAGAATATGGAACGCTTTAATGAATTACTGGTTGAATACTATAACACTGCTGACATGGATGAAATAAAGCTATTCTTGTATGAGAATGCCATATATGGAATTGAGTTTTAATAACTATACACTCCGTGAGCTAAAGCCCTTAAATAGTGAATCGTTTGAGTGGTTTATCCGAGCAACCCCTAGGTCAATGATTATGCTAAAGGCAGAACACCCAAAATGCAACACAGTGGTCTTACAGGTATGGGTTCCCAATAATTAATAGATATACAGTGAAATACTGATAATGTACATGGGAGGGTTATTA
>JAAZEK010000039.1 GCA_012512335.1 Clostridiales bacterium
AACTACAAAAATAATCTCGTAGTCATTGTGATGATGGCTAAGCATTTCGATAGGATGAAAATGCTCCCTATAGGCAATATCTATAGGCTTGGTTATAGGCTGATATTGAAACAAATCCAATTTATTTTGCCTCCTCAAAAAAATATCCTTCCGACTATATTCTATCATATTAGCAAACAATTTTATACAATAGAAAAACCTGTATCCATCGACAATTTAGGATAATAAGCCAAGAAATGAACATTTTGTCACAATAAAATGTTAGACATTAGGATGCAAAACAATTATAATATTTAATATGGAATAAATTTTTGAAAATAAAATGTTTGGGGATAAAAAAACAACTACTAAACTAACATACGTATAAAATTGTAATTGCATAGCTAACATCGAATCATCATAAAACGAATAAACGCAAATGGGGGATAATAATGAAAGTAATCGTATTAGGCGCAGGTGGTCGCGGTCGAGTATATACTAAATATTGTAGAGAATATGGAGCAGAAATTATTGCTATTGCGGACCCAAATGTAGAAAAGTTACATAAACTTGGAAGAGACTTTGCCGTTTCTGAGGACAGGCTATTTGCAGACTGGCGCGACGCAATGGACCTAGCAGATCAGGCAGACGCTCTAATAAATGCTACTCCTGACCGTATCCATTATGAGACAACCATGCTTGCTTTAGATAAAGGCTTACATGTACTTTTAGAGAAGCCAATGTCTCCCAGTGAAGAAGAATGCGTCACCATGGTAGAAACGGCTGAGAAGAAAGGCTTAATCCTTATGGTCTGTCATGTTTTACGCTATGCGCCATTCTTCGAATCACTGAAGAAGGTCATAGACAGTGGCCGCATTGGCAAGCTTATCAATATTGATTTAACTGAAAATGTAATATATTGGCACTTTGCCCATTCTTTTGTTAGAGGAGTTTTTCGTAATGAAGAGCAATCCAGCCCTTTTATATTAGCTAAATCATGTCACGATTTAGACTTAATTGGATACATTACTAGTAAAAAATGTTTATCAGTAATGTCAGAAGGTGGACTCACACATTTTACAGAGGAAAACAAACCAGAAGGTGCTCCTAAATATTGCCTGGATGGTTGCCCTCATGAGAAGACCTGTCCGCACTTTGCACCTGCCTTATATTTAAAACAGTTGACCAATGTTACTTGGCCCACAAATTCTATTAGTGTAGATGACTCATATCTTGGTAGGTATAAAGCATTACAAAGTGGCCTACATGGCCGCTGTGTATACCAGTGTGATAATACCGTTGCCGATCACCAATCAGCCATTTTTAACATGGAAGGTGGAATGACGGTAGATTTTAATATGATAGGATTCTCTAGTGAAAACACTAGAACATTGAGAGTGTTTGGAACAAGGGGAGATATACGAGGTCATCTCGAAAAGGGAGAACTAGAGGTCACAGAATTTCTAGACATGAAAAAAGAAGTTATCAAAGCTGATAACACAACTATAGTATCTGGCCACGGTGGTGGTGATTCCAGACTACTTAAAGACTTTATTGATGCTGTTAATGGCGATGCAGCAGACATGAGAACAACGGCAAGACTTTCACTGCAAAGTCATCTAATGGCATTTGCTGCTGAAAAGTCAAGAAAAGAAGGTCGACGAGTTAATATAGATTCTTAACAAGGAGGTACTGCATATGAAAACAGATTTATTCCCTAATGCAACCCCAGAGTCTATGGGCATCTCATCAAAGAGCATTCTTAAGTTTCTAAAGAAGTTAGAGAAAAATGGCACTATGGTACACAGTGTGCTTATGATGCGAAGAGGGCATGTAGTTACTGAAGGATACTATGCCCCATTTACTCAAAATGGACTTCATCGGAAGTATTCTGTTAGCAAGTCATTTGTGGGCACGGCTGTAGGCTTTTTAGCTGATGAAGGACGCATTAAACTAGACGACCACATATGCGACTATTTTAAGGATAAGTTACCAGAAAATCCTCATCCATATATATTGGATATGCGTATACGGGATTTGCTTATGATGTCAACTACATATAGTGGCACAACCTACAAAAGAGATGATAAAGATTGGGCATGGACCTTCTTCAACACAGCCCCTAGTCATCCTGCAGGTACTATATATAGTTATGATACATCAGCCTCCTATGTGTTAGGTGTCTTGGTAGAGCGAATAACAGGAAAACCATTTTTGGAGTATCTTAAAGATAAAGGCCTTCGAGAGATGGGATTCAGTGAAGAAGCTTGGTGTGTTAAAGCCCCTGAGGGAAATTCCTGGGGTGGTAGTGGTGTCATGTGCACAACTAGAGATTTAGCAAGATTAGCCCTTTTGTACCTGAACAAGGGCAACATTGGTGGCAAGCAATACCTTTCCAGAGAATATGTTAAAGCTGCTACCAGTAGACAGATTGACAATTGCACTAACGGTCATAGAGATTACATGAGCGGTAACGGTTATGGCTATCAGATTAGACTGCTAAGGGATGGAGCTTATGCCTTCTGTGGCATGGGAATGCAGCTTGCAATTATTGTTCCTAAGGAGGAACTTGTATTCGTGTGTACTGGCGATGTCCAAGGCTCTGCCCAAGTATATGCGGGAATGTTTGAACTTTTATGGAACGAAATCATTGAAGAACTACATCCTGATTCTCTGCCAGAAGATAAAATGTCTGCGAGACAGCTGGAGGATATGCTATCAACTCTTCAAGTCGTGAATCCCCTGATTGGAAAGAATACTTCCCCTATATCCGAAGTAATTAACGGTCAATCTTATAAGCTTTACCCGAACCCCATGGGAATAGATAAAATTAGCGTGAGCTTTGAGGAAGAAGTTGGATTGCTGACCTTAGAGAAAAAAGAAGGTAATAAAACCATTAGCTTTGGTCTAGATAATTATATTGAAGGGTACTTCCCTGAGAGCCACTATTATGGAGACACTATCGGAATTCCTAAGGATGAAATGTACAAATGTATAGGGGTCTCTCGATGGACTGAAGAAAACAAGCTGGTAATTCGCTGCTACGTAATTGATGATTATTTTGGTAACATGACTATTACTCTTGGCTTTAAAGGTAAAGAGTTGGGACTATATATGAGTAAAACGGCTGAATGGTTTTTAGATGAATATCAAGGTTTCGCAGGTGGATATTTAATAGAGGAAAAAAAGATAAGCTATCCCTAAGAGACTTAACTATAAACACTGAGCTTGAAAGAATTTTAAATATAATAGGGCGGGGATGATAACAATGAAAACAATCATATTAGGCGCAGGAGGAAGAGGCCGAGTCTATGCACGTTTATGTAAGCAATATGGAGTGGAAGTTATTGCTGTTGCGGACCCTGATATCAAGAAATTAAAAAAGCTGGGTGAAGATTTTGAAGTGTCTGAGGACAGGCTTTTTGCAGACTGGAAAGATGCAATGAGTAAAGCAGATGATGCTGATGCCTTAATTAATGCAACCCCCGATCGTATGCATTATGAGACCACCATGTCTGCCATGGAAAGAGGCTTGCATGTGCTTTTAGAGAAGCCTATGTCACCTAGCGAAGAGGAATGCATCACAATGGTGGAGACGGCAGAAAAAAAGGGCCTTATTCTTATGATCTGCCACGTATTACGTTATGCACCATTCTTTGAAATGTTAAAGGATATTTTAAGTAGTGGTCGCATCGGTGATATCATTAACCTTGAGTGGACCGAGAATGTATCTTATTGGCATTTTGCTCACAGCTATGTTAGAGGGGCCTTCCGAAATGAAGAAACATCCAGTCCATTTATTTTGGCTAAATCATGCCATGATTTGGATTTGTTTGGTTATATAACTGGAAGGAAATGCTTGTCAGTTAGCTCAGAAGGCGGTTTAACACATTTTACAGAAGCTAATAAACCTGAAGGAGCACCTAAGTATTGCCTAGATGGTTGTCCTCACGAGAAGACCTGTCCGCATTTTGCACCTGCCTTATACATGAAGCAGATTTCTAATGTGTATTGGCCAACAGAAACTATAAGTGCAGACACATCCTTCCCAGCTAGATATAGAGCCTTGGAAAATGGGCCCTTTGGTTGTTGTGTATATCAATGCGACAACAATGTAGCAGATCACCAAACTGCTGTATATACCATGGAGGGAGGAATGACTATAGATTTTAATATGATTGGTTTCTCTAGTGAAAACACAAGAACCTTCAGAGTATTTGGTACTAGAGGGGATATACGTGGTCATCTCGATAAGGGTGAACTAGAGCTTACCGAATTCCTAAGCATGGAAAAGGAAATACTTAAGGTAAATGAGGAAGAGATTAAATCCAGTCATGGTGGCGGTGACGCCAGATTAGTAAAGGACTTTATTGATGCTGTAAATGGAGATACGGCAGATATGAGAACCACTGCAAGGCTTTCACTACAAAGTCACCTTATGGCATTTGCCGCTGAGAAGTCTAGAAAAGAGGGTAAAAGAATTTATATATAATACCAAAAAACATAAGAAGGAGAATGATAATATGATCATTAATATTTCACAAACAAGTAAAGAGTTAGGACAAAATGCAGCAGTTTATAGCGCAGAGGTTCTAAACAAGGCTATAAATGAAAACGGTAGTGCTAGGATACTTCTATCCACGGGTATGTCTCAATTTGACACCTTGGAAGCCTTGTTAGCCACAAATGTGGATTGGAGCAAAGTTGAAATGTTCCACTTGGATGAGTATGTAGAGCTACCAGAATCTCATCCAGCCAGCTTCCGAAAATATTTAAAGGAAAGAGTTTTAAGTAAGGTTACTTTTAAAAAGGCCTATCTTATCGACGGAGAAGGTGACACAGCTCAAGAAATAGCTAAATTAACCGACGCTATAAGAAAATCACCCATTGATTTGGCCTTGATCGGAATTGGTGAGAATGCTCATATTGCATTTAATGATCCACCAGCTGACTTTGATACAAAGGAAGCCTTCAGGGTTGTAACTCTTGATGAGAAATGTAGAGGACAACAGGTTGGTGAAGGTTGGTTCCCATCAGTAGCAGATGTTCCAGAGCAGGCAATTTCTATGACAGTA
>JAAZEK010000040.1 GCA_012512335.1 Clostridiales bacterium
CGCTATGGAATAAGAGTATTTATATTTTGTATAGAACCCAAAATATGGGGGCCTGATGATCCCTTATTACTTAGGCATCCAGAAGTAGCTGGCGCAAAGTCCTATGGTGATACATGTTTTTGTCCTTTCTCAGATATTTCACAGCAATATTTATATGAAGCAACAAAAAGCATATTCTCAGAGGTTCCATTGCTTGGAGGCATGATGAGTATAACCCATGGTGAACGAACTACATCGTGTTTGTCCAGTGTATCTGCTGTTTCAGAAAATGATGTAAATTGTCCCAGATGTTCAAAAAAGGCCAAAGGCGAGATATTGGAAGCTACACACAAACCAATAATACGTGCAATGCAGGAAGTGAATCCTGAGGCCCAATATATAAGCTGGATGTATATGCCCCAGGTTACAGCAACTGCAAAATGGAAATACACTATACCAGAAAAGCTTCCAAAGGATACAAGACTGCTATTTAATTTCGAATCAGCAGGTCAGAAAGAGCAGTTAGGAAAAATCAGAATAGGAGCTGACTACTGGCAATCATATGTGGGGCCAAGTAACGAGTTTATAGGCATGGCCCTGGCTGCTGAAAAAGCAGGGATTAGAATGGGAGCTAAAATCCAGGTGGGTTGTTCTCATGAAGTAGCTACTATTCCCTTCGTTCCAGTGCCTACAGTGTTATGGAAAAAATATAAAGCTATGTATAATTTAAATGTATCAAATGTTCTTCAATCTTGGTATTTTGGAAATTATCCAGGTATTATGAATAAAACTGCTGGCGAATTGGTTTTCGACGAATCTATTAAGACAGCTAACATCGAAACAGATTCTGAGTTTACCATAGAACATGATGAATTTTTATTAAGCCTTGCAAAAATTGAATGGGGGAAGCATGCACACAGTGTTGTCGATGCATGGAAAGAATTCTATGAAGGTTATAGCAACTATCCTATGGATGTGGCCTTTCAATATTATGGCCCTATGCATGATGGTGTTGTATGGCCTCTGCATCTATTCCCGACCCATACTCCTCTTTGCCCAACTTGGAAACTGGACTTTCCTACAAGCGGAGATAGTATAGGGGAATGCATGATATCCTTCACTATAAAAGAAGAGATTACCCTATGTGAAAGAATGGTTAAGCACTGGAACAAAGGCGTAGAAATTTTGAAAGAAATATCAAATGATTTCCAAGATGATGAGGAGCGGCTAAAGGATATAGCTGTTGCTGAAGCCTTAGGAATACAATTTGAAAGCGGATTGAATATACTAAAGTTTTATGACCTACGAGATGAAATCATAGAAAGCTATGGCGATCAGGAAAGTGAAAAAATAGATAAATTATATGAAATGAAATCCATCGTCGAGGGTGAAATCAATCGGAGCATGCGTATGGTTGAGCTATGTAAATTTGATTCAAGACTAGGCTTTCATTCGGAAGCAGAAGGATATAAATACTTCCCTGAGAAGCTACTTTGGAGGGTTAAGCTTCTTGAAAATCTACTGGAAACAGATTTTCCTGAAATGGAAAGCTTGATAAGGAATAAGGATGAGAATGAAATCAGCCTAAAAAGACTGACCAGTCCACTAAATGCCCCCGTATATAATTGCTCAGATTCTACACCTGCAGAGGCGGAAACATTTATGTATACAGCAAGTGTTAAGGACAAAAGGCTGTTTATTGATGTTGTTTGCTCTGATGATTTTAGTAATAATGAAACTATTAATGAGGATAGGCTTTCATTACATATAAAAGCAGGGGATTTAGGCTACCCATATAATTTTTTCCTGGATCTAAAGCTAGATAATGAGGGAAATATATCCGATAATAGTGAAGAAAATGTGATTATAGAGAGAACAGCATACGCTGATCAATACATCGGTTTTCCGATCAATTGTTTTTATGGAGCCAAAATGCAGGGTGAAAACAAGCTAGCAAGCTTCGAGATGGATCTAGATAAGATGCCAGGCTACCGAGGTCAATCGGCCTTAGCCCTTAGTATCGTAAGGAGTATAAAAACCGATACCCAAGAAATTACAGATTCATGGTCTGGAGAAAACCCCCTAACTCGCCATAGGTTGTGCCTTTACAATTATAATCCAGAGGCTATGGGGAGGCTGGAGCTAGGAAATGTGAAAAAATGCGCATACGAAAAGACGTTATAGAGCTATCTATTCCAGTTTTGACAGAACAGGTATTTCTGGTATTAATGGGCGTTGTAAATACAATGATGGCGGGCAATATAGGCAAGGAGGCTGTTTCCGCTATCGGTATGGTTGATTCTATAAATAATATATTTATTGCATTCTTTACCTCTGCAGCAGTAG
>JAAZEK010000416.1 GCA_012512335.1 Clostridiales bacterium
TGCAGATGTATTAGTACATGCTATCATGGATGCTCTGCTAGGTGCTGCTGGTCTAGGGGATATTGGAACGCATTTTCCGGACAATAATGAAGCCTATCGTGATTGTTCTAGCCTTGCTCTATTGGAACAAGTTCAGCTATTACTTCGTCAAGAAGATTGGCGGGTAGTTAATATAGATTCTGTTATAATGGCACAACAGCCTAAGATAATGCCTCATATCCCAGATATGGTGAATCATATTTCCCGTGCCTTGGGCATAGATAAACTAAGTATAAGTATCAAAGCAACCACTACGGAGGGTTTGGGTTTCGTGGGAAGAGAGGAGGGAATTGCGGCACAAGCTGTAGTATTAATTGAGCGTTTAATGCCAAATGCCTAGCGCCTAGTGCTTAGTGCCTAGTGTCATCTAACAAAAGGAGGTATAAATTATATGAAAGCTAAAATAAAAAAAAGTTTGGTAATTTTATTAGTCGTATTGCATATTATGAGTTTATCCACAGTTGCCTTAGCAGACGCTGCGACAGTGGTTAGTTTAGGTGCTAATCTAGATGAAGATCAAAAAAGTAAGATAATGGAATTGTTTGGGGTAACTAGCGACGAGGTTATCATGCTAGAGGTAACGAACCAGGAAGAACGAGATTACCTGGGAGGCTTAGTTTCAGATGAAAAAATAGGGAAACGAGCTATGTCTTCTGCATATGTGGAAATATTGGATGATGGTGAGGGGATCTCAGTAGAAACCCATAATATAAATTGGGTAACTAAGGAGATGTACGCCAATGCAATGGTAACTGCGGGGGTAGAGAACGCAAAAGTAATTGCAGCTGCACCATTCAATGTTTCTGGAACCGCTGCTCTAACAGGCATCATGAAGGCCTTTGAAGAGGCTACAGGTGAAGAGCTATCGGAGGAGGCGAAAAAGACTGCCAATGAAGAAATGGTTACCACTGGAGAATTGGGAGATGATATCGGTCAGGATGAGGCTGCTTCTCTGGTCCAGGAAATAAAAGAGCGTATAATAAAGGAAAAGGTTACTGACCCGGAACAGATTAAAAAAATCATCATTGAGATTGCAGCAGACCTAAACATTACAATTACTCAGGAGCATATTGATAAGCTGGCAGACCTAATGGAACGAATCAGCAAGCTGGACCTTAGTGTAGAGAACATATCCAAGCAGTTGGAAAGTATAAACAAGGGCTTGGAAAAGGTTAAAGAAACTATCAATGAAAACAAAGGATTTTTCCAGAAAATATTCGATGCCATCAAAGGCTTCTTTGCATGGGTGGCAGAGGCTCTACGAGGATAAAGGCGAAAAATCTGAATTGACAGCAATTAAAGCCTATATTATAATAAATAGGAATCTTGTGAGCAGAAGATGATGGGTCTTAGATTCTACACTGCGTTCAGAATGACATAAAGACTGTCACAACATTCAAAAATGAGTTGTTGCAGTATAATCAATACTTAACTATAGAGAAATGCTATGATCAGGAAAAGTAGATATGGGATCGCCTCAGAGAGAAGTACTCATAGGCTGAAAGGTACTTCGGAAGTGAACATATCAAAGTGCACCTGGGAGCTTTCTGCCTGAAGTAAGTAGGGCAGGACGGTTTGCAGCGATATATGCAACAAGCAGGGCATTTTTAATGTCAAGCAGAGTGGAACCGCGGAACCTCCGCCTCTGAGATAATCAGGGGGGAGGTTTTTTACAAGCTAAAAATGATGTGCAAAAAATTAGGGGGATTACCATGTTCAAACATATAAAAGCAGGCATAAGAGCAGTGCTAGAAAGGGATCCTGCGGCTCGAAATGCACTTGAAGTCATTTTATGCTATCCTGGGTTTCATGCAATGATATTGCATAGGATTGCCCATTGGATGTATAAGCATCATATGAAGCTGCTTGCACGGATGCTGTCTCAGTGCAACCGCTTTTTTACAGGAATAGAAATTCATCCAGCTGCGGTAATAGGAGAGGGAATATTTATAGACCATGGTATGGGTGTGGTCATCGGAGAAACTACCGTCATTGGTGACAATGTTACCATTTACCAGGGGGCTACCCTAGGGGGAACTGGCAAAGAAACAGGGAAACGTCATCCCACAATAGGAAACAATGTAATTATCAGCACTGGAGCAAAGATTTTAGGCCCTTTTACCGTAGGTGATAATGCTAAAATAGGTGCTGGTTCTGTAGTTCTAAGAGAGGTTCCACCCAATTCTACTGTAGTTGGGGTACCTGGTCGAGTAGTTAAAAAAGATAATAAAAAGGTCAGTCGGCGAGTGGATATGGATCAAATTACCCTTCCCGATCCAGTAAATGATGCCCTTCGCAGGCTAACCTTCCGCTTATTGGATTTGGAACAAAAGGTTATGGAATTGGAGGATAAAATAAATAATGAGACTTTATAATACAATGACAAGAAACAAAGAAGAGTTTGTAACGATCAATCCAGGGGAAGTGCGAATGTATTCTTGCGGTCCTACGGTGTACAATTACTTCCATATAGGAAATGCCCGTCCCTTTGTTGTGTTTGATGTGTTTCGCCGATATTTGGAATACAAGGGATACAAGGTCACCTTTGTTCAGAATTTTACAGATATAGATGATAAGATGATACAGAGGGCCAAAGAAGAGGGAACCACTGTAAAGGAGTTGGGAGAGCGCTTTATTGCTGAATACTATAAGGATGCTGATGAATTGGGGATTCGTCGAGCTGATGTCCACCCAAAGGCTACTGAGCATATAGAGGAAATCATTGTTTTTATTCAGAGGTTAGTAGATAAGGGATTGGCCTATCAGGTTGGTAATGATGTGTATTATGATACTACAGCCTTTGAAGAGTATGGAAAGCTTTCTGGACAGAGTATAGAGGATCTTGAGCTAGGTGCTCGTATTGACATAAATGATGCCAAGAGAAGCCCTATTGACTTTGTTCTCTGGAAGGGCCAAAAGCCTGGTGAACCTGCATGGGACAGCCCTTGGGGTCTAGGAAGACCAGGTTGGCATATCGAATGCTCGGTTATGTCCACAAAGTATCTTGGCGATACTATTGATGTCCACTCTGGGGGACAGGATTTAATCTTCCCTCATCATGAAAATGAAATTGCTCAAAGTGAGGGAGCTTCAGGAAAGCCTTTTGTTCGATATTGGCTTCATAATGGTTATATAAATATCGACAATCAAAAAATGTCCAAGTCACTGGGTAACTTTTTTACCGTTAGAGATATTTCTGAAGAATTTGATTTAGAGGTAGTTCGTCTCTTTATGTTATCTGCACACTATCGTAATCCAGTTAATTTTAGCAAGGAGTTATTGGAGCAAGCTCAAAGTGCTTTGGAAAGACTGTATAACGCAAAAAATAACTTGGAATATCTGCTAAAAGATGGGACAGATAGTAGCCCTAATGAAGAAGATAATGAATTTCTGGATAGTTTATCTGAGTTTATTGTAGACTTTGAAAGAGCTATGGATGATGATATCAATACAGCAGATGCTATAGGGGTTATTTTTGATCTAGTTCGAGAGATTAATACTGAGGTAAAAGAAGGCCAATCAGTGAAGAACATTCAGGGGGCTTTAGATACTCTACTGAAACTAACAGATATCTTGGGCTTACTAAATAAGCAAAAAGGTAAGCTGGATGAAGAAATCGAA
>JAAZEK010000417.1 GCA_012512335.1 Clostridiales bacterium
AGGATGCTGTAGCTAACGAAATAGCAGCAGTTTCCAATGTAATTGCTGAATACCATGAACCATTAGCCTATGGAATGGTAAAGGATGTTGATGGTCATATTGATGAGTTTGTTGCAAAATTGGAAGCCAATGGCGTTGAAAAAGTCATCGAAGAAGTACAAAGACAGCTTAACGAATGGCGCGCTTCTGTAGATAGAGAAGTTTTACAGTAATCCGATAATCTAAGAATAATAAGTAAATAAAAGCATAAAAAACCCGCAACTTACTGTTGCGGGTTTTTTTGTGCCTATTCAGGTACCACACAGAAAAACTGCCATTCTAAGTAAAATGGAGGATCCTAGTAGTCTTTGTCCATAGTTGCATAATATTTTAGTTTGTGTATAATAACTGAGTACCACTTAAATAAGTTGACTCTTTTTGACAAGTTTTATCATACAGGTAATGCTTGTATATTTTTCACCATGGAGGCCTGTTAAATGAGAAAACTAAGATTAATTAAAAGTATTGGCAATAGGTTTAAGGCTTTAACAAGTAAGATTAGGAACAGGTCTGTAAAGACTAAGCTTTTTATATCAAACTTACTGCTTATTAACATTATTATTCTTATTTTTT
This sequence comes from Clostridiales bacterium, assembly GCA_012512335.1. Taxonomy (GTDB): domain Bacteria; phylum Bacillota; class Clostridia; order Caldicoprobacterales; family DTU083; genus UBA5454. Next base: position 613 of record JAAZEK010000417.1, read on the forward strand.
GGATTATTGGATATAGTTGGGTATCGTATTCTGAACGAACTGGTATTACCGATCAATACTACGAGAAATTAGACAGCATTGTTGAGAATTTAGATAATGAATTTACTGCTTTGAGCGAGTTTTCTGTTATGCTTTCAGAGACCAGATGGGTAAAAAAACTTATGATGAGACACTATGACCCTGAAGGCGAAGATTTGATGGCATTGATGGATTATAAAGATGAATTGAGTTTATATACAATTCTTAATTCTTTTGTAAACACCCATTCTATATATTTCAATAGCACTAACAGAGTATTGACTACCAGTGGTTTTTCTAATTCTAATATATTTTTTAGATATTCTTTCAATATTGAAAGCGTCACAGTAGATGACTGGAAGAGGCTTCTTAGTGTTAACAACAGCCAATCATTGATGCCTTCTAAAGTCAGAATCTATGATAGGGAATTGGATGGATTAGTTTACTTAAATACTATACCAGCATATTCGGAATATGATGTCAGAGCAACACTTATTACTTTTATAGAAAGCAAAAATATTGAAGAGATTTTTGATGCCATTGCCAGTGAGTATCCTGTAAGCAGTTATATTTTAGGTGACGAAGGTAGAATTTTATTTAGCAAAAATCCGTCATCTAATGTGGTTAATCTAATGGAAAGTGGGCTGATAAAGGCTACACAGGATAATATTACTGTAAAAGATGAAATAGTTTTCACAAACTATTCATCAAAAACAGGCTTTACTTATATTATTAGCTTGCCAGAAAGTATTGCAATGAAAGATTTGCATAAGGTACAGTTGTTGGTAACAGCTATCTTTGTCATACTAATGATTTTAGGAATAGCTATGGCTTATATTCTTGCATTAAAGAATTTTGCTCCTATCCAGGAATTGATTTCATTATTGAAAAATAGTACATTAGGTAATGAAACAGAACAATCTTTTAATGAATACCAATGGCTACAATCGTCAATAAAAAATATGTTGATTGAAGAGGGTGCATTGTACGACAGGCTTGAAAACCAAAAGCCGATATTAAAAAAGTATTATCTGTCTCGATTAGTCAATGAAGAAAAAAATATTGGCGATGAACTAATAAAGACTCTGGATGTACTTGGAATATCGTTCCCATATAAGATGTTTTGCTGTTTTGTTATTTCTTTTGGAAATGATAAGTATGGATTAAATGATAATGACTTCATCTATAAAATAATTAAAAATGAAGGAATTGAGTATGAAAGAGTAACTAAAAATGATTATGAAATCGTTATATGTAATTTCTATAATCAAAGTCAGTTAAGTGAGTCAATAATAAATATCAAGAAGGTCATTGACGATTATAATGTAATTTTAAGCATAGGAAATGTCTATGATAGTATCAGAAATGTCCCAGCTTCATATATGGAGGCATTGGAATCAGCTAATTACAGGACAATAAAGGAATTAGAGAAGCTTGTTCAATACTCTGATATTGACAATAATGTAAGTTCATACTATTATCCTTTGAAAAAGGAAAGTGCTATTATTGTTAATCTGACATCTGGAAATGCAGAAAAGGCATATGAAATTGTTGATGAATTAATCGATTTTAATATCGAAAACCGGGAAGTTACTATCAATGCTGTTAAACAACTATATTTTGATATAGACCGTACTGTGCTAAGGGTTGCTGAAGATATAGATATAAATTTGGATATAAATAGCAAAGCATTACTGGGAATAAGTGAGGAGTTCAACTTATCAGATATTGATGAAATGAAGCTAAGACTAAAGAAAAAATTTGATCTCTTAAGTAATTTAGTAAATGAAATTAAAGAGAAAAGTAGTGACGAATTTGATAAATCAATACTTGATTATATTGATAAATCCTATAGAGATAGTAGCATCAGCCTGGGCACCCTATCTGAAATGTTTAATTTGTCTGAATCCCATCTAAGCAGAACATTTAAGGAAAGGTTTGGGGTTAATTATCTTGATTATGTAAATAAAAAGAGGGTGGAATATGCTTTGGGTCTGTTAAAGAATTCCGACAGTGATATAAATGAAATTGCACAAATGGCAGGATTTAATAATGATGTTACCTTTAGAAGACTTTTTAAGAAGTACTACGGAACATCTCCACTTAAATATAAGGAAGCGTTTTTAAAAGGTGAAGACCAATGATAAAAAAAGTTGCATTATTTATGCTGACAGTTATGGTATCGTTTTTATTAATGATTTCTGGGTGTTCCGGGAGCAATGATAAAGCTGAGGACAATTCAAAAACTGCTACACCAAATAAAGAAGGATACACTTTGCCTATAGTAGAGGATGGAAGCGTAACTCTTAGCTATGCAGGAATTGATAATTGGTATGCACCAGCGAGCTATTCACATAACTTAGCTGTTTGGCAGGAAATCGAGAAGAAGACAGGTGTAAAGATTAAGTGGGAAGTAATGCCTGCTAACTCCTACTGGAGTTCTCTAAACACTCGGATGGCATCTGGTATGACATTACCTGACATTATACGAGTTAACGAGCCTGATTTATTCAAGCATGCTAGTGACGGTTTATTAGTACCGCTAGATACACTAATTGACCAATATGCTCCGAATATTAAGAAGCTATTTGCTGACGAGCCTCAAATCAAGAAGCTTCTAATGCAAGCTGATGGGAAAATTTATAGCGCTACTCAAATTATGACTGCATCTGTAGAGATGGAACCATGGGTGTTTGGTATACGTAAGGATTGGCTGGATATGATGGATTTGGAATTGCCCGAAACACTAGAAGATTGGTATAATGCTCTAAAGTCATTTAAAAAATTGGATTACAGCATTATTCCTATGACAACAGGAGTTACAAATCCAGGACAAGCACGGTCTCTTTATGGCTTGTTTGGACATGCATTTGGATTGAATGATATGGTGTTTAGTGAAGGCTGGGGAGTGGGTCCCGACGACAAGGTTAGCTATACCTTTATCATGCCTCAATATAAGGAGTTTCTTGGTTATCTGAATAAATTATATAAAGAGGGTCTAATAGATCCTCAGCTTGTACAGGGTGATCAATTTACATCCCAAATAGCAAACAATAGGGTGGGAGTTGTTGCAGGATATACTTCTGCTATATTAAGATATAATGATTTACTAAAAAAATCAGGTGTTCCCGACGCAAATTACGCATTTGTACTACCACCAAAAGGAAGTAATGGTGAAGCTGTGTCAGCAAAAAGGCGCTCAGTTTCAGGTGCATTTTCAATAACAAAGGATTGCAAATACCCGGAAGTAGCCATTAAGTGGCTAGATTTTATATGGGCTAGTGAAGAGGGGAGAAGGCTGCAATCTTTTGGGATAGAAGGAATAACTTACACAATGGAGGATGGGAGCCCTAAATTAACTGAATTTGTAACAAATAACCCTGATGATTTAGATTCTATAAGTGCGTTGAGGTCTGTAGGTGCATTTACCACACTTCCGGACTATAGGGATATAGATTTATGGGAACAGATACTTACTCCAAGCCAAGTAGAATTTGCCAATAAAATAAAAGCTAATTTAATTGATAGGTTTCCAGAACTGACTTCGACACCAGATGAAGAAGAAAGACTTGCCTTGTTAATGACTGATATTAGTATCTATATAGATGAAATGTATGTAAGTTTTATTATTGGAAGAGAGCCACTTGAAAACTTTGACAAATATATCGGAAAATTAAGAGATATGGGTATAGATAAAGTAATCAAAATAAAACAAGCTCAGTATAATAGGTATAACTCTGCAGAGTAGCTTAACTGCAACTGGAGGGTTGCCAGACATCGCAGCTTAATGACTTTTATTTAGGGAATTTTATTTAGAGAAGTTCACCGTAGACATGTCCCAAAACAAGTAAAAGAGCCTCGGCAAGTATATGAGGCTCTTTCTGTAAGGGGTTTGGGGGTTTGGGTAACTTACATTATTATGATAACCATCTTTCAGAAAAATAAACGTAAGAATAATAAATAATTAATTATTTATTTGTTTTTTATCTTCAACTAAGAGCTCCACTTCAAAGCTATCAAAAGAAATGGCTTCCATAAAATTATCTTGGTTTAGAACAGCCCTATTATATTTCTCAAACTCCCTGTCGTTTTTAGGCAGCCAAATAGGTCTTTGCAGATCAAGTTCGTAACATATTTGTTGGATACATTCTTGAAGCTTTTCCTCATTGGAAAGCCTGTCATCCTCATTACTAACTACTGCCTGGGCTATAATTTTATTGTTTTTTCGAAGTATTCCCCATATGCGATACATCAGCTCATCCTTTGCAAAGAAATTCATTATGTACCATTATAGCAAAAAAAGGGCATATTAAACATAGTAATTGTAAAAGTGAAATAATTATAAGGGAACATTCGTTACTGTTCACTGGGAAATCAAAATAATAAATATATTCCTGCAAAGGCTCCTTACATATGATTTATTATTTTGGTGTGAACAGTGACAGAACCTTCATTACATTAAGGTTGGCAATCATTTAGAAGGTAGGTAAGGGCAGTGAAGAAAGTGTTGTTTTATATCAAGGAACTATATCGTAGATACGTTGATGACGAAGTTGCAGTTTATGGTGCGGAAATGGCATATTATTTTTTGCTGTCAGTATTTCCTTTTTTAATTTTTTTAACCACACTTATTGGCTATTTGCCAATCACTGGTGACAACTTCTTGGAATCCATGGCTAATCTTCTGCCCTATGAATCTTATTTGGTGGTTCGAAGGAATGTTGAGCAGGTAATCCACACACGGAGCCTAAAGTTAATGTCTTTTGGGCTTGTTTCTATGGTTTGGGCATCCGCTAGTGGCATGGGAGCTGTAATAAGAGGAATTAACAGAGCTTTATGCCAAAAGGATAACAGGCCTGTTTGGATAGCTGTTCCCTTATCCTTACTGTTTACTATACTGACTGCTTTACTTATAGTATTCTTTGTTGTCTTACTAATATTTAGTAGACAGATAGGAGCTTACTTACTAGATGCAGGTATGTCTCAATTATACTGGAAGGGATGGCAAGCGCTGAAATACACACTTGGACTCCTTACCCTGATGCTGGTTTTTGTTCTTCTTTATAAATATAGTCCCTGTGTTAAAGTTCGATGGAGAAATGCTATTCCTGGTGCAATATTTGCTACTATGGGCTGGTTTATTGTGTCTTGGCTTTTTTCCAGGTATGTTAATCGTTTTTGGAATCTTTCTCTGGTATATGGAAGCATTGGGGGGATAATTGGTTTATTGGTTTGGCTATATATCAGCGCTCAGTTAATAATTCTAGGAGGAGAGCTAAATGCAGTTCTTATTTTGCATCCTCCCAAGAAGAGCGCAAAAACACCCTGAAACTAATCCAGGGTTTAAAGGAAAGACTACTTATCGATCGTTCAATGGCTTATAATCTTTAATTTGAATTAAGGTACGGTATGCAGGACGGATAATGCGTCCACCACTTATCTGTTCTTCCATGGCGTGAGCGCACCAACCTGGTACCCTTGCTATAGCAAAGATAGAGGTATATAGGTCTTCAGGAATGTCTAGCATTTTATATATAAAACCTGAGTAAAGATCTACATTCGCACTCAGAGGGCTACCTTTCCGTTCAGCAAACAGCTCTGATGTGACTCTCTCTATTGTATCATATAAAGTATACTCATTTTCCATATCTTTTAATATAGACAATTCTTTTGCTTTTTTCTTTAGGAGTACTGCTCTAGGATCAGACAAGGTGTAAACAGCATGACCCATTCCGTAGACCAGACCGGAACGATCAAAGGCATCCTTATTGAGAATTTTGATCAAATATTCCCTAACGGCTTCTTCTCTTTCCCAATGGGGAACATTAGATTTAAGGTCCTCCACCATTCCCATAACCTTAGCGTTAGCACCACCATGTTTGGGCCCCTTTAATGAGCCAACACCTGCAGCTATGGCAGAATAAGTGTCTGTACCAGTGGATGTGGCTACTCGAGTAACAAAAGTGGAGTTGTTACCGCCACCATGCTCAGCATGAAGTATGAGAGATAAATCCAGGATTTCTGCTTCGGTTCTGGTAAATTGCTTGTCTGGACGAATCATATGAAGGAAGCACTCGGCTGTACTTTGACCATCGCGAGGAATATGAATTCGAAGACTCTTATTGTCCATATAATGGCGTTTTGCCATATAGGAATAGGCAACAAAGGAAGGCACCTGGGCAATGAGATCAATGCAGCGGCTTAACACCTGGTTAATGTTCATGTCATCTGGAGCTTCCTCATAGGAATAACAGGTAAGAATGCAACGTGCCAACTTATTCATTATATTATTGCTAGGTCCTTTAAAAATTACATCCTCTACGAAATTATCAGGAAGAGTACGGCTTACACAAAGAATTTCATTAAAAGTAGCAAGCTCTTCCTTATTAGGGAGCTTTCCAAATAGTAATAGGAAGCAAACTTCCTCAAAACCGAAACGGCCTTCACTCTGGCAGTTTTGGACAATTTCCTCCACATCGATGCCACGATAACGAAGACGTCCTTCTGCTGGAACCTTTACTCCATCTTCCATGGTGTAACCGTGAACATCACCGATTTGTGTTAAGCCTACCAATACACCTGTGCCATCATTGTTACGCAGACCTCTTTTTACGTCGTAATAGTCAAATAGATGGGGATCAATGTAGTTATTTTGTGCGGCAAACCCATAAAGATTATCTACTAGTTGATCTTTGCCGTTATTTGCACAATCTGATTTTTGTTGATTCATATTCATATCTCCCTTAAAATAATATACAGCTTACACTTCGTTATCCGAACTCAAGTTAAACTTAGTCAGTGCCTAAGATAAGAAGGATAAATATATGCCTACTACTATACACCTAATCTTTTGTCCTAGCAAGACATTTTCTCTGAAAATGAAAGAAATGTTTTTATAAATTTCATAATTAATAAAAAGGCTCCTTCCATATGTTTATTATTTTGACGTGAACAGTAACTCTTGAAGATGAATAAAAATGAAACTCCTGTAATAGTGATAGTATAATTTACTTTGATATGTTAATATAAAAACGAGGAAACTAGAGAGATAGGAGGTTTGGATTATGGTTGATATATTAATTTTAATCGCTGCTGTAGCCGCTGTGTTCTTTATTCTTAAGATAGCATTTAAGGTTTTGAAAACCGTGTTGCTCTTGGGGGTAGCAGCTTTGGTGGTATACTATTTGATGGAATACGGATTTTTACAGGGCATATTTTAAAATTACTTGAATAAAGAAACCGTACATTTTCGCTGTCTTACATGTGAGAAGTTCAAATTCAGGAGGACAAATCATGTTTTATGTTTTCGGACGCACTCAGAAAATTTTGGACGAGCTTAAACAACAAATATTTTTAAATCAAATGAAGATTGAGTGCTTTCAAATGAAAGAGGGCAACTTTTCAAGTTCAGAGGGAGTAGACACTGATCCTACTAATTGGCAAATTTACACCACTGGAAGCCAATGGGGTGGTCGAGATGTTCACGCATGGTTTCGGACAATTATTCAAGTGCCCAGTGAATTTGACGGGAAGACAATTGTTATAAAGCTAAAAACTGATTTGAATGGCTGGGACCCTAGTAATCCACAGTTGACTTTGTATGTAAACGGAGACTTAGTTCAGGGTATCGATGTAAATCATACGGGGGTTATGCTTGATTATAGTGCTGTAAAAGGTACTAACTATCGAATAGATTTACATGCATATAGTGGTTTAACGGACAACAAAAATGACCTCAGTATGACTGTTTCTGCTCTGAGTGAAAAGGTAAAGGATCTATATTATGATATTCGCGTACCTATGCAGGTTGCAGAATTGTTGCCTGAAGATGACAAAAATCGAATTGATATATCCAAGATATTAACTGAAACAATCAACCTACTTGATCTTAGGAAGCCAGGTTCGGATTTATTTCATAAATCTGTTGATAAGGCACTGGAATTTATAGGCACAGAATTCTATGAGAAGATGTGTGGTCATCATGATTCTATAGCAAGTTGCGTTGGACATACTCATATTGATGTAGCCTATTTGTGGACCTTAGCTCAAACAAGGGAAAAGACAGCTAGAAGCTTTTCTACGGTTTTAAAGCTTATGAAAGAGTATCCAGAGTACATATTCATGTCCAGCCAACCACAATTGTATCAATTTCTCAAAGAAGACCGTCCTGAGGTTTATGCTAAGGTTAAGGAAAGAATCAAAGAAGGTCGCTGGGAAGCTGAAGGTGCCATGTGGGTGGAGGCTGACTGTAACCTTAGCTCAGGAGAATCCTTGGTTCGTCAGATATTGTTTGGCACAAGATTTTTTGAGAATGAATTTGGTGTTAAAAATGAGCTTCTATGGTTGCCTGATGTATTCGGATATAGTGCAGCCCTACCTCAGATATTGAAAAAATCAGACATTCAATATTTCATGACTACTAAAATTTCCTGGAATCAATTTAACAAACTTCCATACGATACCTTCATGTGGAAAGGTATTGACGGTACTGAAATCCTGACACATTTTATCACAGCACGGGATTATCAGAAGGAGCAGACACTACATAATACTACCTACAACGGTATTTTAAACCCATCCCAAATTATGGGTGCATGGCAGAGGTATCAACAAAAGCACATCAATAGTGATGTGTTGGTGTCCTTTGGATATGGCGATGGCGGCGGTGGACCAAGTATTGAAATGTTGGAAAATGGTAGAAGGCTGGCAAAAGGTATTCCAGGCAGTCCAAGGGTGAAAATGAGGACATCTAAGGACTATTTCCGTAAGCTTGAGAAAACTGTTAATGGTAATAGACATCTTCCTAAGTGGGTTGGTGAACTTTATCTAGAATTCCATCGGGGAACCTATACCTCCATGGCAAAGAGCAAAAGATATAACCGGAAGAGTGAGCTTCTTTATCAAGATTTAGAGCTTATGGCTTCCATCAGTAGTATTCTTGGTGGGCAATATCCTCAGGAACAAATAAATCAGGGATGGGAGAAAATTCTTCTTAATCAATTCCATGATATTATTCCAGGCTCGTCCATTTATGAGGTATACGAGGACTCCTTTAAGCAGTATGAGGAACTAATTGCTAATGGGCGCAATATGCTAAATGCCTCTATGCAACACCTGGTAAAAAGCATTAAGTTGGAGGAGAAATCCTTAGTTATATTCAATACTCTGTCATTTAGTCGAAATGATGTTGTATTAGTTGAATTGCCAGCAGGTATAGCAGCACTTGAGATAGTCGATTGTGATGGTACGAGTGTGCCTTACCAATTGGTGAACGAAGCCTTTGAAGACAAGGCTAAAGGCGAAAAGGATGGAACAACCAACAAAGCATTGGTTTATGTTGAGGATATCCCTGCAAAAGGCTATAAGACTTATAAGATTAGGGAAACAAGTAACGTTATACCTAGCAACAAGCTTAATAACAGTATCAGTATTGACCTCAATGGTGATAGAGGCATTGATAATAGCAAAAATAACGTTAGTGACAATAGCAGCATCAATGGCAGTATTAATTTATTTACCATAAGCGAAAATTTTAACGCCACCTTAACTGCTAACAAAAACTGTATGGAAAACCAGTTCTTTAAAATAGAGTTGGATAACAAGGGAACAATAACTTCCTTGTTTGATAAGAAAAACAATAGGCAGGTGCTCATGGATAACGAAAGAGGCAACCAAATCCTTGCATTTGAAGATAGACCAATGAAGTATGAGAACTGGGATATCGACATCTACTATCAAGAAAAGGTGTGGGAAGTAGATGAGGTTCAAAGCATGGAAGTCATAGAGGAGGGACCGATTAGAGCTTGTCTTCGTATAACTAAAAATTTCGTAGATTCCACCATCGTACAGGATATGATTATCTATAATGATATTCCCAGAATAGATTTCAAAACAAATATTGACTGGAATGAGTCGCGAATTCTATTGAAGACAGCTTTTCCAGTTGATGTACATACTGACAAGGCAAGCTACGAAATCCAGTATGGAAATGTAGAAAGACCAACCCACTGGAATACTTCCTGGGATACTGCAAGGTTTGAGGTTTGTGCACATAAATGGGCAGATTTGTCCGAGGACAACTATGGAGTCAGTTTGCTTAATGATTGCAAATATGGATACGACATTCGGGATGGTTACATGCGCCTGACTTTATTGAAAGCAGGCAAGTATCCTAATCCGAAAGCTGATCAAGGAGAACATGAATTTACTTATTCACTTTATCCCCATAAGGGTGATTGGAAGCTGGGTAAAACAGTTGAGATGGCTCATAATCTGAATGTTCCCCTGTATGGTTTAGTATGCGATGCGAACAATAGCGGAGTGCTCCCCGATGTTGCATCCATGGTCAATATTAATTGTGATAATGTCATCGTCGATACTATCAAAAAAGCGGAGGACAGTGACGACATAGTCATTCGTATGTATGAGTGCTATAACAGAAGGACTAGGGTAGAGCTAACATTTTTTAGAGACTTAACTGAGCTAGTGGAGTGCAACTTGATGGAGAAACCTTTGAATAAGTCTTTGAGTAAGCCTTTGAATGAGCCTTTGAATGAGCCTCTGAATGAGCTTTTGAGCAATGTATCAGTACAAGGCGATACATTTAGCTTTGAGATCAAGCCTTATGAGATTAAGACATTCTTAGTAAAATTCAGTTGAGGTGTACCCCTGAGGTTCATCCTGTTTGGTGCTAAATTACCTTCATATCTGGAGGAAATACTTAGAAAATATGAGATTTAACCTGTGAGGTGTACCCCTTGGATGTACATCTGAGATATACCTCTGAGTGATGTTCGCCCTGAAGCGCACTCCCTGTGAGGTGTGCAAAATATCAAGTAATTCATAATAATCGGAGTGATTTAGGTTTTTTTGAGTAAAAACTCAAGTAGTGCATGGTTTTTCTCTGATTTTGCTTGGATTCTGGCCATTTCTGTGCAATATTTCAAGTAGTGCACAGTTTTCTTCAGATATTTCATGCATTAGTTGATTTTCTGCTCATAAATAGTTAAAATGCAACTGAAAATGGCCAAATTCATGCACTACTTGAAATTCTGCACAGAGAAGCGTGAGAACCGTCCCCGTGCTTCAAGAGGAAGCAGGAGAACCGTCCCCGTGCTTCACTCTCCTAGGGCACATATTGCTTGATGTTAGATTACCTACAACTATGGGTAATATAATTAGTGAAGGTAAAATATGCAAAGGATGTGAAGTAAGTGTTTGGTAATCTCTCAAGTTTGACAAGTACCACAACATTACATAATGGTGTGAAGATGCCTGTATTAGGTATAGGTGTATGGAGAGTAGACGATGGTGCAGAGGTAGAAGCAACAATAAGATACGCCTTAGAAGCAGGCTATCGCTCCATAGACACAGCTGCTGGCTATAACAATGAAGATGGTGTTGGAAACGCAATTAAAAATACAAATATTCCCAGGGAAGAGATTTTCGTCACAACAAAGGTGTGGAATGCACATCAAGGATATGATTCTACCTTGCAAGCCTTTGAAGATAGTATGAGAAAGTTAAAGTTGGATTATTTGGATTTGTATCTAATTCACTGGCCTGTTAAAGGAAAGTATAAGGATACTTGGAAAGCTATGGAAAAGCTATATAAGGATGGTCGTATCCGTGCTATTGGGGTATGTAATTTCCATATCCATCACCTTGAGGACCTTAAAGAAAGTGCTGAGCTAGTTCCCATGGTCAACCAGGTGGAATGTCATCCACTGCTGACCCAAGTAGAGCTTCGCGAATACTGTAAGAAAAACAATATACAATTTGAGGCTTGGAGCCCACTAATGCAAGGAAATTTAGATATTCCTATACTGAAACAATTAGCTAAGAAGTATAAAAAATCACCTGCTCAAATTGTATTGAGATGGGATTTGCAAAGCGAAATAGTTACAATCCCTAAGTCTGTTCACAGCAATCGAATTATTGAGAATGGGAATGTATTTGATTTCGAATTATCTAGTGAAGATATGGATGCAATTAGCAGCCTGAATCAAAACAAACGATTCGGTGCTAATCCAGATAATTTCAATTTCTGATAATTACTACCGATTTAGAGCATGGAATTAGTCTTGCTGTGCTACTGTATTTACTACCGATTTAGAGCATGAAATTAATCCTACCTAGCTATTGCGCTATGCTCGCGATTATTATCAATAATTTCTTTATACCGAAGAGCTACTTCGTCGATTGCAGATTCCCAGCTTCTTGTCAGAGTTTTGGCGGCATTATTACCAATCTGCATTAGATTTTCTGGGTTTGAAATTGCGTTTCTAATGGCAAGAGCATATGATCTTGAATCATTTTCAGCAAGCAATCCATTGTAGTCTTCTGTGATAATACCAGCAGCACTTGAGTTTTTGATAAGTAGCGAAGGGCATCCAGCGGATGCCGCTTCGCATACAACTAGACCAAAAGTATCGTATACTGAAGGAAATAAGAATAGATGGGCACTAGAGTAGACTGCCTGCAGCTCATCCCGATCACTTATTTTACCGGTAAATCTAAATTGCTCTGTCAAGTTAAGCTGATGAACTAATTCTTTAATCTCTATCAGATCTCTACCCTCGCCGGTCATAGTCATACGAAAGTTAATTCCCCATTCTTTTAATAGTTCTAGAGCTTCTATTAGCAACTTGAGATTTTTATGCCATACCTGTTGACCAACAAAAAGAAATTCATAACAACCATCTTTTTCTAAGGGTTTTAATACACTTTCTTTTGTATTCTTATTATAATTCGCAGGAAAATCAATTCCTGGCGGAACAATATCTATTAATCCTTTGTAACCATAAGAAAATAAGGTGTTTTTTGTCTCTTGATTTAAAGTCCATACGATATCCGCCTTTTGATAAAACTTAACTACATAATCTGTCATAGCATGGGCAAGGGTTTTACTCTTAACAGCGACCAAAAAATCATCATAGAATTTGGTGTGGAAAGAAGCTATCAAAGGTATTTTTCTTTGTTTAGCTACTCTTAAAGCAATTTGTCCCGCACTAAAAGGGCTATGGGCATGAACTAGATCAAAAGGTATATTTATCAGTTTATTTTTAACTTCGTTACTAGGATAAGGTATACCCGCTCGATAGGGGTACCTACCAGGTACGGGTAAAGAGGCATATCGTAAAACATCGAAATCCTCGCTATCCTTGTAATTAGGCACATAAGGTGTAATGACATAGCAACGGCCATACTTTTTTTCTAACCAGTATGCGTAGTTTCTTACTACATTTGCAACTCCGTCCATAATTGGTGGAAAAGAGTCGTTGAATTGACCCAAAGTAAGACTCATTATGTCGCCTTCTTTCTTATCCTGTGTACTTATAATAGCATTGAGTACTTCATTATCATTATAACTGAGGAATATTATAATAACAAGGAAGTTAGGTTTGACTTTCCATATAATTGATATAGAATAAAGATAAACTAGGTGCTAGCCACTAGACTATTGTCTCTAGGTAATTGGCTACCAACAATAAAGGGAGGAATGTTTGATGAAATTAGGCGTTTTTACTGTTGTTTTAGGCGAATACAGCACAGAAGATGCATTTAAGTATCTTTCTGATTCTGGTGTACAAGCTGTTGAAATTGGAACAGGTGGTTTTCCGGGTACAGCCCATGCTAACCCCGATGAATTGTTAGCAGATGACAGCAAAGTTCAAGGCTTACTGGATTTAGCAAAGAAGTATAATCTTGAGATTAATGCATTGAGTTGCCATGGCAATGCTGTTCACCCCCAAAAGGAAGTTGCAGACAAATTCCATTCAGATTTTGAAAAGACAGTTTTATTAGCTGAAAAAATGGGCTTAGATAAGATAATAACCTTCTCTGGCTGTCCTGGAGATAGTCCAAACTCACTATACCCTAATTGGGTTACATGCCCTTGGCCGGAAGATTTTCTAAAAATACTTGATTATCAGTGGGATGAGGTGCTAATACCTTATTGGAAGAAAGCTGCTGCATTTGCTGCAGATCACGGGATTAAGAAGATTTGCTTTGAAATGCATCCTGGATTTAGTGTATATAATCCCGAAACCATGCTGAAAATCCGTGATGCAGTTGGTGATATTTTAGGTGCTAACTTTGACCCAAGTCATCTGTTCTGGCAGGGCATTGACCCTGTTGCTGCAATTCGCAAGTTAGGTAAAGCTATCTATCATTTCCACGCTAAGGATACCAAAATCGATCCTATTAATACTGCGGTTAATGGCGTTCTGGATACCAAGCATTACGGCGATGAAATCAACCGCTCCTGGATTTTCCGTTCTGTAGGATATGGTCATGATTATCAGCTGTGGAAAGATATGATAAGCAACTTGAGAATGGTTGGGTATGACGATGTTATTAGCATAGAGCACGAAGATAGTCTGATGTCTGGCAATGAAGGACTTCAGAAGGCTATTTCATTCTTGAAAGAGGTACTAGTCTTTGAAGATACAGGCGAAATATTCTGGGCATAGGTCTTAACAAA
>JAAZEK010000041.1 GCA_012512335.1 Clostridiales bacterium
ATACAAAATCTTACACCAGCTTTTTCAACTGCATCTGCTATCGCTTCAGCTTCCTTTACAGTAAAAGCTAAAACCTTTTCAGTAAATATATGCTTTCCTGCTTTAGCAGCAGCGATTATGACTTCAGAATGCATATTGGTTGGAGTATCCACAATAACAGCATCCACATCATCACGCTTTAATAAGGTATGTAAGTCCTCTTCAAAATCAGCGTTTAACTCTTCTGCCCATGACTTACCCCGTTCAGGTATTTCATCCCAGACAGCAGTAATTTTGGTGTCCTCTAACTCTGTAATTTGTTTTGCATAATCCTTGGCATGAACATGCCATCCACTAAGCATTGCTACTCTTAACACTAAAATGACCCCCTTATCTATATTTGAAACCTAAGATTTCTAATTCGCGAAGTTATTTTAGCTTAACACCTATAACCTAGCAAATTGCTATCAAATCTGATATTACTTATTTACTACATTTATTGGTTTGCCTTGCAAAAATGCCTTCAAATTATCAACAGCCATATTCATGAGACTGGTTCTTGCTTCGAAAGTAGCCCATGAGATATGAGGCGTTATCAAGCAATTTTTTGCGGTAAGTAAAGGATTATCTGATTTTGGTGGCTCTGTTGATAGAACATCTAATCCAGCACCAGCTATTTTACCGCTATTCAAAGCTTCTGCCAAGTCTTCCTCATCAATTAAAGGACCTCTAGCGGTGTTGATTAAAAAAGCCGATCCCTTCATCTTTTCAATATTGATTTTATTGATAATCCCTTTAGTGCTGGGGAATAGCGGACAATGAAGGCTTATGATATCAGAGATTTGGAACAATTCATCTAGCTCTACTCTTTTAACATTTTCATTATCAGCACTTCTATTACTGGAGGACTTAGATGCCACTACTTTCATGCCAAAGGCTTCGGCTACTTTTGCTACTTGCTGTCCTATGCTGCCAAAACCGATAATGCCAAGGGTCTTTCCAGCCAATTCTATCAATGGTGAATTCCAAAAACTAAAATCTGGACTATTTACCCAGTCCCCTCTGAGTACAGCATTACTATGATCCTGTACATGAAGACAAAGCTCAAGTATTAGGGCAAATGTCATCTGTGCTACAGAATTGGTCGAGTAGGCTGGTATGTTCGTTACTGTTATATTTCTTTTCTTTGCTTCTTCTATGTCAACTATATTGTATCCAGTAGCGAGTACACCAATATATTTTAAATCCGGAAGTAGGGAAAACTCATTTGCTCCCAAAGGAGTTTTGTTGGTAAATAGGATTTCAGCCCCTTTTGACCTTTCTATAATCTGTTCTCCGAAGGACCTGTCGTGTATTTCAACATCGCCCAGCTGACGTAATCCATCCCAGCTTAAATCCCCTGGGTTTAGAGTCAAACCATCTAATACTACAATTTTCATAACTCTTTTCTCCCTCCTCTTTATGATACTTCAATTATACCCTGATCCATGCTAGATCATTTAACCCCTACAGATGCAACCCCTTGATTAAATCTGCCTGCGCTGTCAAATTGAGGTTCAATTACAAATTCTCCACTTTTATTTATATAACCCCATTTACCGTTTTGTTCATCTCCTGTCATAACAGCCGCAACACCTTCACTAAACGATAATGCATGAGTAAATTGCGGTTCAATTATAATTTCACCTTTTTGATCGATGAACCCCCATTTTCCGGTTTTCACATCTCCTATTTTAACAGCTGCCAAGTCTTCACTAAATTCATAAGCATAAGCATATTCTGCTTCTATAACCAGTTCACCATTGGTATCCATAAATCCCCAATCCGCCTTATCCAATCTTGACAATTTTATAT
>JAAZEK010000418.1 GCA_012512335.1 Clostridiales bacterium
TAACCCTGACTTTCCAAGTGGGAAAAAGCCTGTAGTACCGAAGGATGCTCTATTGAGCTTGTAATACAATGCTTCCCCCTTCGTTTTTTGTCATATGCCGTACCTAATATTGCCAAATTGTTTGCTTCTGTACCACCAGAAGTAAAAAATATTTCCTCTGGTAAAGCCCCTAATAGACTCGCTACCAGCTTAGCCGCTTCCTTTATCCTCTTTTCAGCTCGAATCCCCAAGCCATGCATTGACGATGGATTTCCAAAGTCATTCTCCAAGCAGTCAATAATAACATCCATTACCTCTGAAACTATCGGTGTCGTTGCTGCGTGGTCTAAGTAGATTTCCTTCATTTGTTGCTTCTTTCTCCTTTATAATGCAAATATCCAACATAAATAATCACACTGCTTCTATTGTAATTAGTCTTGTGAAATACAAATGCCCCCTGAGGGAGCATTTTATCCTTACAATCCTTTTAGTCTGTTTTTACATTTCTGGGATTGACCAGCTTGCACATTCGAACTAGCTCTTCACTCGGTTCAAATACTAGGATGGTCTTTTCTGCCTTATTAGTAAAAACTGCGTAATATAAGCCTCCGCCTCGATTTAGAAAATAATTAAGTTTTTTTATGCCTGGATGCTGGAGCGCACGTTGAAAACCATCATCACTGGTAGGAGCCAGAATTTCAAACTCCTTAACATCAGTAGTAAGTAACTTTTTACGGCGCGTATTGTTTAGTATCTTGGCAATATCCAAGGTGCCATTGGTAAAAGTATAATCGTATTCTATCCTTTGATTGTTCTTAATCATAAAGCAGAGGTAGGTAAGCCCACCAAAAATTACAAAGGCAATAATTGGTATAATGTTAAAGCCACCCTGGCCTAGTTGGGTAAATATGGATTGGAAAAATAATATGGTCATAAAACCATTAAATATCAAGCCTACCCATGCCATAACAAAGATTAATGTGTTAAGGCCGGTGTTTACCTTATGCACCGATTCCTCCCTAAAAAGATCTGTGTTTCTTGTATTTCGCAAATTTCTACTTTCCACACTCCACACTCCCCATATATAACTTTGCTCTGAAAACTAATTTTCAATGATATTGCTTATTCTATCATGATTTCATCACTTATGGTACCCCGATTACCAAATTTCAACTAATTATTATACGAAAAATCTTTCTATTTACTGAATTACAAGAAGGAAAATGCATGTAAGATTGAGAATTATATGAGTAATGCGTTATTGATGAACTTATTATAACTATTATTAGAATTTTTTTATATTCGACAGCGAAGGAGGATGTTTTATGTTATGTCCATCTTGTGGCACAAAAAATAATGATTACCATTTATTCTGTTACCAATGCGGTTCTACCCTGACTACAGAGGCTGCTGACGCCTCGCATTTACCTAATGAACAATTGACTTTCTCTAAAGAGGTTGATGCAAAAGATATTAAAACAGGAGCTGGTGACCTTACAGATACTAAAGAAGATGAACCAGCATTAAACGATTGGATTAAGGCAAAAGAGGAACAATCAGCATCGGCTGATGACAATGAAAAATCACCTTATGAATCAGCACCTACTGAAGGTGAAACTGACAAAGCTGAAACTAATGACAGTATTCCTGAAGGAAAAGTTAGCAAACCTGAAGGAGATACTGATAAACCTGAAGGAGATACTGATAAATCTGAAGATCCCCAAAAAACATCTAACTCAATCTGGAGTGACTCTATAATAGATGACTGGTGGAGTCTGGATTATTCTAAGGACGAGTTTTTGAAGGATGATAGTAAGGAGTCCGAATTAAATTATCAGGATCAGCTTCCACTTAGGCGGTATCGCAAAACTGAAGAGGAGGAATATGAAGGAAGATTACAAAAAATAGTCAAAGCACTTGTCTCCATAGTTCTCATCGCATTGATTGGTGTTCTCCTTTATATTGGCTATGATCAAATTAAACAAAAGCAGTCATACCAAGCTGAAGCTAAAGTAATTGATTTAGAATACAAAGTAGAGGAAACCGAGGAAGAAGGATTACCCGCAAGAAAGATTTTAATTGAGAGCTCTATTGGCAGACAGGTTAAGCTCTTAGATAAAACAGCGCCTGTTTTGAATGAGAAAGCTGAGTTTACCTTGGCAGATAGAGATCTTGCACTGAGTGGCGATTACGAAGAAAAAAATGGAAAACTCCAGGTAGTACTGAATTTGACAGTACTAGCCGATGGCTTCCCTGATTTGAATGAAGAGCTCCGCTTCGAGGTTCCTGTGCAT
Source organism: Clostridiales bacterium (assembly GCA_012512335.1). Lineage (GTDB taxonomy): Bacteria > Bacillota > Clostridia > Caldicoprobacterales > DTU083 > UBA5454. The sequence continues at coordinate 2,274 of JAAZEK010000418.1, forward strand.
AAAGCTCCTCTCGATATTATATCACCATCCACTGAAGAAGTTACGATAGATGGAAATACAATACAGCTTATCTTGAAGGTGCTACCAACCTCCACTATCCTTATAAACGGTAATCATTATTCCCATCTACTTAATGATCAAGGAGATCTTTCGGTACAACTGGAGGTATCTGACCAGGCTGAAACTTCTGTAGAAATACAGGTTTCTGAAAGAGGTTTTCAAGATAATCTGCAAACAATAGTCTTTAAAAGACAGCAGATGGAATTCCCGCTGGTAATAGACCAAAATAAGCCTATAAAGGCTCAACAATCTGAATGGGTGGAAATTACAGGCAATACCCATCCCGAAGCCATACTTTCCACCAATCTAGCCTTGCAAGGTGACCCAGAAATAGATGCCACAACAGGAGATTTTACTCTATCTGTAAGGGCAACAGCCAGAGGGTATACTCCTTTTGTCCTAACCGCGAAACTGGAAGGCAAAGAAGACTCTATTCTTGAAACAGTCATTGAACGTTCTGTAGCTGAAGTGGAATATACAGGGTCTGTCTGGGCCTCGGATTATCAGGAAATGAAGAGCTACCCTAATTTACATCATGGAGTATCCTTTAAATATACTGGTAGGATAAAGGACATCCAATCCACAGGGACAAAAACTACTTTATTAGTTGACACAGCAACTCAAGGGCAAGCTGAGCGGATAATACATGTGGAGTATTGGAAGGCTGGAAGTTTTACCCTAGATGAAAGAATTGATATATTCGGTAATTACTGGGGTGCTAAAGATGATAAACCTTTAATCTTAGCCTATTTTATTTATAAGTGATTGAACCTCTCATGACTAAAGTCACGAGATTCTGTTGCAAGCGACAAGGCGTAAGAATATTTCTTTGAGATACCTTTACTACAGAATAACCCGAATAAGACTAGATATTCTTTTCTTATTCGGGTTATTGTCTATTGTCTACTTTCTACTTTCTACTGTCTTCTATCTACTATCTACTATCTACTGTCTACTATCTACTGTCTACTATCTACTATCTACTGTCTATTAGTTAATGGCCACTTACTCATATATATTCATTCCACCTAGTTTTACTTTTAGAGTAAACTCGTCACCATTTCTCCATAGTTTAATATCCACAATATCATCTACTTCGTGGCTCTCAAGTATCTCCCTTAATTCATCAATGGTTTTCAGTTCCTTGTCGTCCATACCGATAATAACATCCGCCGGCTTTATACCAGTCTTAGCTGCAGGACCATCTGGTTCTACATCAGTAATGATAACACCTTGGGGATACCCATATTCTTGAGATGCTTCAGCAGTAATTTCTCCGATATAAACTCCTAACCAGGGTTTTTGTGGGTAAGACACCTTACCAGTCTCTATTATTTCCTGGGCAATGGGTTTGAATACATTTGAGGGTATAGCGAAGCCTAAACCTTCAACATTTCCACCACCAAATTTAACAGTATTCATTCCGATAACTTCCCCATTCATATTGACCAATGCACCGCCACTGTTTCCATTGTTAATGGCTGCATCAGTCTGAATTAGTTCCATGGTTCTCCCATCCAGCTCCAAAGACCTATTGGCAGCGCTAATCACGCCAAAGTTAACTGTACCAGCCAACTGGTGGCCTAGTGGATTACCAATAGCTATAGCGAAATCACCCTTACGCATATTACTGGAATCTCCGATTTTTGCAACAGTTAAGTTATTAGGTTCAATTTTCAATACTGCAATATCACTTTGAGCATCCGAACCTATCAACTCTGCTTTAACGGTTTCACCATTTGACATAATAACAAATAACTCTTTTGCATCTTCTACTACATGGTGATTGGTAAGCACATGACCATCCTCGCTGATGATAATCCCGGATCCATAACCTTCTACCTCCTGCACCTGCTGTCTGTAGAAGAACATATCTGGCACAACAACCTCAGACTTGTTCGTTATTCCCACTACGGCTTTTTCCAATTTCGCAGCTATGTCAGCAACAGGATTATCTCGATCTATTAGCATATCCTCGTTACTTCCTATTTTGATTCCACTATTTTTGTTTGCATCTGCCGAAGCTTCATTCTGGGCATTGGGGTTTGAGCTCTCGCTAATTATTCCTCTGCCATCATCTCCAGATTTACCATTTCTGTCTGTAATGTAAGGAGATATTGCATAGAAAAGCAAACCGCCTATTAGAGTAAAAATTAGCGCTATAGCAATATAACCTTTAACTCTGCTCTTTTTTTGATAGCGTTCTTCATCAAACTCATAGAATTCCTTCATATATTTTGCACCTCCGAATAATTCAAAAAATCTCTTGCTTTGTTCTATTATTATTATAAACCTGTTTTTTGAATAAAATATGAACTTGATGTAAACAAAACAGTATATCTATATACTATGATTTCTTCACTGCTTTAAGAGAGAAAATAAAAGCTGAACCTTTCCCTTCCTCACTGTTTAACCAAATATTCTGCTCATGTGCTTCAATTATTTTTTTTACAATAGGAAGTCCAAGCCCAGTTCCTTCCTTATTCCGTGTTCTGGATTTATCAATCTGATAAAAGGGCTCCCATAGATGAGGAATTTCATCCTTGGCAATGCCTGGTCCTTGGTCGGCTATCTTCACATACACATTGTCCTTGAAAAGCCAGGTTTTAAAAGTAAGAAGGCCACCTTCTCGATTGAACTTAATAGCATTATCAAGCAAATTTATTATGACCTGCTGTAGACGGTCAGGATCGCCTACAACCATAAATATATCCTTCTCAAAATCTACTTCTACCTCCATTCCCCTATCATTTATTCGATCTTCCTTGGAGATTAGAACTCTGCGTATGATTTCGTTAATATCTACTACTTTGATATCAATTGAGAACTGTCCCGTTTCAATACGTGACAAATCCATCAATTCATTAATAAGACGATTCATTCGTTCTGTCTCATCCAAAGCTATTCTCAGGTACTTATCCTGATCCTCCACTGGAATAGTGTGATCCAAAACTCCTTGAATATAGCCCTTCATGGAAGTTAAAGGTGATCGGAGCTCATGTGAAACATTGGCAACAAAGCTTCTTCGCATAGATTCCAGCTTTTCCAGTGAGTCCGCCATTGCATTGAAATTCACAGCCAGCTGTCCCACTTCGTCCTTGGTTCTCACCTTTACCCTACGTTTAAAATTACCTGTTGCAATCTCCCGAGAAATAACATTCATTTCTGTTAGAGGCCTAGAAAAACGTCCAGAAATAATAAATGACAATAATAATGATAATATTGATGTTAAGATTGCGGAACGCCAAATGCTATTATACGTGTTCATTATTGTTCGGTTAAGACCTTGGATAGGAGAATGTAGGAAGATGGTTCCTCTTATACTATTATTTAGTTTTAATGGCATGCCAACAGTCAGCATAGGTTCCGGAAAACTTTCACCAAATCGTCCTTCCAAGGTAATTGTATTTCCATCTAGCACCTGAACAAATTCATCAACGGAAACCTTCTGGTTTTCCCAGTCCACTTCCTCCAATTGGGTAGAATTATGACTGCTCCAAATATTGCCACGTTCATCAGTCACCCAGATAGTTGTTCCTAGGAAACGATCTATAATTTGGTATTGATAATGTAGAACTCGAGTATCGATAAGGCCTGTAAGATATAAACCTACGTATTGGGAGATAGCACTGCCCTCTCGAATTAACTCTTCTTTGCGAGTTTCCATGATATAGCTTTTAAAAAATGTAGATAGTAAAATGCCCAAAACAAGCATAATACAAAGGGTTATTATGAAAAAGGTTGTCATTAATCTGGCAAATAGGGACCGAAACTGAATCATCTATTTCACCTCAAACTTATAGCCTACGCCCCAAACGGTTTTGATCTGCCATCTTTCATCTGCGCTTTCTTTATTGAGTTTTTCCCTAATACGTTTAACATGAACATCTACGGTTCGTGAATCTCCAAAAAAATCAAAGCCCCATACCTGACCTAGTAGTTGTTCTCTAGTAAAGACCTTGTTTGGGTTACTGGCTAGAAAATATAAGAGCTCTAGCTCCTTTGGTGGAAATTCTATTTGTTTCCCATAATATGTAACTGAATATTGGGAGAGATTCACACTTAAATTGGGATAAGCAATTTCTGTTGAATCATCCTCTTTAGCTGGTTTATGTCTTCTTAAAACTGCCTTAATTCTAGCCATCAGCTCCTTAGGATCAAAGGGCTTGACCATATAATCATCAGCACCTAATTCCAATCCTAAAACCTTATCAAAGGTCTCACCTTTAGCGGTCAGCATAATTATAGGAATATCGCTAATTTTTCTTATTTCACGACAAATATCCCAACCATCCATCCCAGGTAGCATCAAATCCAACACCACAAGTGCAGGAGGATTGTCCTTAAAAACCTTCAAGGCCTGATTTCCATCTTGAACTGACGTAACCTTATATCCTTCCTTCTCCAGATATAGCTTAATCAGTTGATTAATATTGAAGTCATCATCTACAACCATGATACGCTGATTATTCATTTGTTTTTCCCCCTTCATCCTAGGTTAATACGCGCACTTCTATAAGTGGCACGTTCACTTAAGCTCTACTACAGTAACACCAGACTCTCCCTCTCCATATTTACCCAATCTAAATGAGCCTACATGAGGATGACTACGTAACAACTGATGAATGGAAGTTCGCAAGATACCTGTACCCTTACCATGGATGATAGTGACAACTTGAAGGCCTGCTAAAAAGGCATTATCTAAATAACGATCGGTTTCCACTATGGCTTCTTCGGAGTTCTGTCCGCGCAAGTCTAGCTCTGTAGAAACTGAAGTCACTCTTGGCTTAACCTTTCTGCCTGCCCTTTGCTCGCTTTTCACTGTTTCATCCGTCTGTCGCAAATCCGAAATCTTGACATTCACCTTCATAATACCTATCTGCACCATTAAGTTACCATCCTGATCGGGAATGCTGAGGACCTGTCCTTTTTGGTCCAAAGTAGTAACATATACAGCTTGCCCTAATTGTAAATCTTTTGAAAGCTTTCTTCCACCATGAGATCCTTTAAGCCGCACACCACCATCGAGCTTTCCCAAGGTATCTCTGAGCTTTTTACGAGAAGCCTCCACGCCTTGATTTCTTTCTTTATCAGCGCTTTCAAGCTTCAATTGATTCAGCTCTTTAATAATCTCATCCATCTCTATTCTAGTGTCACGAACAAATTTACGAGCTTCTTCTTTGGCGTTGGCAATAAATTTCGCCCTTTGCTCATTCAAGTCTGCCAATTCACTATCGTGTTTTAACTTGATTGCTTCTGCTTCTGCTAGTAAGGCCTGAGTTTGCTGGCGTTCCTTTTCACTTGCAACTCTGTTACGTTCTATATCTCCCATAACATCTTCAAAACGCACGTTTTCCTGGCTAAGATATTTGCCAGCATCATCAATTAGGAAATCTGGTAAACCTAAGCGCTTGGAAATCTCAAAAGCATTACTCTTACCAGGTGTGCCAATAAGCAAGCGGTAGGTAGGCCTCAAGGTTTCCACATCAAACTCAACAGATGCGTTTTCAATGCCTTCTCGGGTGATAGCATATATCTTCAGCTCGCTGTAGTGAGTTGTTGCCATGGAACGAATATTTTTAGAGTATAAATGGTCCAGAATAGACATAGCAAGAGCAGCACCTTCTGTGGGGTCGGTACCTGCCCCAAGCTCGTCGAATAAGACCAAATCTTCCTCTCCTGCCTTATCCAATATTCTCACAATATTAGTCATGTGAGAAGAAAATGTACTTAAGCTCTGTTCAATACTTTGTTCGTCGCCAATATCAGCAAATACATTCTGAAATGTCCCCAATTCTGTACCGTAATCTGCGGGAACATGCAAGCCCGATTGAGCCATTAGGACAAAAAGCCCTGCTGTTTTCAAGGTTACAGTTTTTCCACCTGTATTTGGACCAGTAATAATCAAGGTAGTAAAGTTTTGCCCTAATTCCAATGAAATAGGTACAACATCTTTAGGATCAATTAGGGGGTGTCTTCCATTTCTGATGCGTAGAAAAGGTGTCTTTGCCAAACGGGGTCTTACTCCTCGAATGGAAAGGCTGAATGCACCCTTAGCAAAAATAAGATCTAGCTCTATTAAAATCTTCTGAGAAGTTAGGATCTCTTCTCTTACTACTTCAACCTGAGAGGTTAATTCTGCAAGGATTCTATCAATTTCTTCTTCTTCCTGAAGGCCTAGCTGCCTTATCTCGTTGTTTGCCTCCACCACCGTCATTGGCTCAATAAAAAGAGTAGCCCCGCTGGAGGATTGATCATGTACGATTCCTGGAACTTGGGGACGGTTCTCTTGTTTTACTGGTAGAACATATCTTCCGTTTCGCATGGTAATAATAGGCTCCTGCAAATATTTCAGCATTTGGGGAGAATGAAGATAGCTGTTTAATCGCTCACGTACCCTATCGTTGGCTCGGCTGATACGTCGACGGATATTAGCCAGTTCAGGACTGGCATTATCGTATAATGTATCCTCAGTTTCTATACATCTGCGGATGTTATCGAGCAAAATTCTCTGGGTTTGAAGGCCTTCTATCATAGCTGGAATATGCTTAAGCTCTACCTTGGGCTTATGCTCACTCATCCTCGTTTTTACAGAGCTAATTAAGGCTAGCACTTGAGCAATTTGCATAAACTCACCAGGGCTTAAAACAGAACCAATCTCAGCCTTTCTTAGCGAGTGCTTCACGTTGGGAAATGGGCTTAGAAAACTATTTCCCTCCATGGAAAGGATGGCTTCTGCCTCAGAGGTCTCATTTTGCCATTGCTCTATAATTACCGAATCTGATATAGGCTTAAGATTAAGAGCAAGCTCACGACCAGAATCAGACTGGGCAAAAGTGGCTAACCTTTGTATTATAGTGTTATATTCTAAAACTCTAAGTGTTTTATCGTTCATTCTATCTCCTTAAAAACCGCTTTTCTTTCCCGCTAGATGTTATGTTACTCTATACACTACCTTTAACTTAAGAATCACGGTAACAATTTTAACAATAAAGGCTAAATTTTACTATTCTACACCGCGAAAGAAGTGACCTTTAGTAAATCCATTTTCTTTTATACTCTGAGCATAGTCATCTAAATCTTCAGGTAATTTTTCTCCAGGGTTATCCAAGGCATAACGGTAGGACTGTATTATTGGTTTCCATTCTTCTGGAACTACTCCTTCTAACTTTAACCCCCAGTACGACGCTGATAAGTCATGAAAAGGCGCCATTTGATCCGCCAGAAAAATGGGCTGACTATTTAACAGCTCGCTATAGCAACGGGAGATTCGCCTTTTTCTTACTGGAAAGGTATATCCTTTTCGATCAGTTAAGCTATGCTCTCCCATAAACTTGCAATTGCTGCAATTATTTTTTCCTTGGGACTGGGGACAGTATTCCAAATTCATAAGGACAAGTCTGCCATATACCAAAACCTCCCAAGGCATGGAAGCTTTTTTCATTATATCACGGATTTCCGCCAATGTTAACTCTGGAGACAGGGTTAACCCTTTCAAGCCTAGAGCAGAAAGCTGGTCCATAGTAAATGCATTGGTTACGTTTAAGGTATGACTTCCAAAACATTCGTGAATTCCCTTTTCCTGTAGTAATTTTACTTGTCCTATGTTCCCAATTTGGTAGTCATCAAACATGCTCCAAAAGGCATCTGGAAGATTTCGAAGCAGTGTCATATCATCCATTCTAGTTATAGTTGGCAAAACCAATCGAACAGGAATTCCTGATTGTTGAATCGTTTTTACTCGATCTTGCAACAATTCTAGCTTAAATGAAAAAGATGACGGTGCAAATGACAAAGTGTCCAACCCATTCAACATGGAAGAATCTACATCCATACGGTCAACGTAACCATTAAGCCGTGGGTGGTCGTGGGATTGATCACCCTTTAGCGAGGACAGCGTGAATTTCACAAACTGTTCGGACTTTGTTTGCTGTTCCGAATCTAACTGCGTTGCTTGTGACATCTGTACCGAATGGATTTTTAGGTTTGGCTTAACTGGTCTATTCATTTTGTTAACAGAAACTGCTCTATTATCATAATACTCAATCCTATTTCTCATCAAATCCTCTGTTGCATCTCTTCGTAATTGGTTCAAAACTGATACGGGAAGAAAAACATTATCATCCCCATCCCATTCAAGAGTTTGCAATTCAAAAGCTGTGTCTCCCAGTCTTCCCAGCTGTTCCCAAAGGGTTTGCCTATCCAAAGCTCTTTTCATTGCCTTCTGTACTACTTGTTCCCCAATTGCTTTACCCTCTAGGCCATGTGAATCACGAAATACCAAAATAGGATTGCCATCTATTTTAGTCGTTACATTTGCTGTAATAGGAATAGTTCGACCATAGGGATTCTGAAAAGATTCTTTAGCAATTCTTAACTGTGAAGCCTTGGATGTACGATAAACCTTAGTGCCTGATTCAGGACGAATGGAAGATGAAATTCCTACAAGCTGCCCCTTTATGCCCAAATCAACCTGCTTTCCTTTAAACAATATATTACTAACTGCTTGACCTTTGTTCTCTCTATTCGTACTTCCGTGATTCTGACTCCAAAATTCAATACCATCGCCTATTTCAAGGTCTTCTTCTAGGTTTAACCATACCATACCTCTGTCTACTTTAGCTA
>JAAZEK010000419.1 GCA_012512335.1 Clostridiales bacterium
GTAGATAAAAACAACAGCTAGCAATATCATAAACACCAAATCACGCAAGGCTTCGTTTATGGTCTCGTTTTCACCGGTAATCTCAATGGAATATCCTGTAGGTACTTCATAACTAGCTAGTTTGTCTTCAAAATCGCGGCTAACTAAGCCAATATTATAACCATCAGCTATTTCTGCAGAAACCATCATGTATCTAGATTGATTTTCTCGCGAAATGGAATCAAGACTATCGGCTTCGAAAATTTCCGATATATCGCCAAGTTTTATTTCCTTTTCTATTCCATCCTTTTGCATAACGGTAAAACTGTAATCCGCCAAATTTTCCTTGTTTATGCCTTTCTGATCGTGATTAATAATCAATACAGGGTAGCTTTCATTATCTTCTGTTAAAATAGTTGTCTGTTTTTCAGTTTGTAAGGCCTTACTGATCTCTGCATAAACCTGAGCTGTAGTTAGCCCCTCTATTGCAGCCTTATTCTTATCAACTAAAATTCGGGTCTCTTTATCTCCGTCATCTGCCTGATTTAGGTTTATATTTGTAGTACCTTCTGTTGTCTCCAAGATGTTACCAATTTCACGAGATATTTCACCAAGTCGTTCAAGATTCTGTCCTTTTATCATTACTTGAATCCCGCTTCCACCTAAAACTGACATATCCATACTGGAAGTGGTGACTTCCAATTCAGCCTTTAGATCACTAGTTTTTTCATAAATCAAGCGCTCAACATCAACATTCGTCATAGAACGATTATCTTTAAGGAGAATATAGAAGAGTAGTTCTCCACTAGAACCAGTGCTAGAGCCCGAAATGCCCATGGTTGATAAACCACCACTTATTGCGCCTACAGTTTCCACATCTTCGATATCTAGAAGCCTGCTCATAACTTCATCATTTAGTGCAAAAGTTTCTTCTTTTGACTGATTGCCTGTTGGTGTCATAGTGACACTCATCTGAGGCGAGTTCATCTCTCCCATAAATGAGGTTCCCATGACAGACACACCGTAGAAACTCAGAATAAGAAGCAGGGTGACAGGAATAATAACCAAAGCTTTCCTATTTAATGTAATGTCCAGTGACTTTTGATATAATCCGGCAAACCAATCAAACTGACGATTTTTCGTTTCAGTAATAGAACGAAGAACACTTGACGACATTGAAGGAACTAGAGTAAGAGCAACAACTAAGCTTGCAAACAAGCTATATGCTATAGTCAGCCCCATATCCACGAATATTTGACGTGAAATTCCCTGTGTAAACACAATTGGAAGGAACACGCACACGGTTGTAAGAGTAGAGGCTATAATCGAATCAGATACCTGCCTTGCACCTTCTATGGCTGCCTTGACAACTGGCACGCCTTCTTGCCTCATACGGTAGATATTATCGATTACGACGATACTATTATCCACCAGCATGCCCACGCCAAGGGCCAGGCCAGACAGAGAAATTACATTTAGGGTTACATCAGTGAAATACATAAGGGTAATAGCTGCCATTAAACTAATGGGAATGCTAAAAGCAATTACTATAGTTGGCCTAAAATCTCTTAGGAACAATAGTAAAAGCAAGACTGCCAAAACGCCACCTATCCATAGATTATCAATTACATTATCGGTGATAATGCGAATATAGTCACCTTGATCCATAAGTGGACTAATTCTTAGGCCTTCGTATTCCTTCTCTAGTTTATCAATTTCTTCATTGATTGCTTGCGATACAGCTGAGGTGGAAGCGGTGCTTTGTTTTTGGAAGCTAAGTACTATACCATCATTTCCATTTAGCTTTGCATATGAGTCAGTAGCTTTATCAACCATTGTAACTGTAGCAATGTCTTGAAGGCGAATGTCTCCAACAGCTTCCATGTTCATTAGCACCAAATTACTTAATTCCTCCAGGGATTCAAACATGTCACCAACTTTTACAAGATGTCTCTCATCTCCGTCAATTATATAACCTGCAGGCATGCCGAAATTTTGTGCAGCAATCAGTCCGGATATAATGTCATCTGTAAGTATGCCCGACAGGTCAGACATTTTTAGGGCTTCTTCTCTGGCTTTTTCAAACTCATCCAAGCCCTTCTCGATTTCTTGCTGACTGTTTTCCAATTGAATTTGAGCTTTAGCAAGCTCGACTGCCATAGTTACTTTTCCCGACTCCATCTTTTCGTAAGCAGATTGACTTTGTTTAAGAGCACTTTGCAGTTGAGGCTTCATGGCTGTTAATGCCATTTGCCTTACATTGATGTTTTGTAGCTCCATTTCCAATGCGACCATACGAGCAGATGCAGCTACGCTCTGCTGAAGCAAAGCGGACATATCATCCTGTGATAGCTCTGCCGATTCCTCAGGCAAGCTATCTTTTATATCTTGCATAATCATTTGATAAATCTCGTGGCTTAGATTGTCAATGACAGTTTGGAAGATTTGTTCAAACCATCCATCAGATTCTCGAAGCTGTGAAATTAGTTGTTCCATAGCTTCTGGAGCTAATTGTGAAAAATCCAGTGGAAGGTTTAGAATGTTCTGTTCTGATAAAGTACTTAGGATTTCCCGCATCTGTTCTGGTTCTAAGTCCATTAAGCTTTCTAGGAACAGATTTGCCATGTCTTTAACTTGACCCAACATTTTTTCGATCACTGCTTTTTCTTGTTCAAAAGCCGCTTTTTGAACTTGTAGAGAGGATTCCTCGGAAAGCAGTGCATTTAGATTTGCAATAGCACTATTAATTTGCACACTACCTTGTGCTAAGCGATCTTTCTGACCTGTGGATTCATTCTTAAGGGTCTCCAGACCATCTGTAATTTTTAATTTAGCTTCTTCCAGAGAATCCTGATTTTCATCAAAAGTTTTTTCCAGGTCTGCTTGCATTTGATTGTTTAGTTCTTTAATTTTGTCTTGGTCTAAAACAATTTGAATTTGCTTATCGGAAATCCCTGTGACAGTTATGGAAGCTACACCTTCCAAACGCTCAAAACTCGGCACGACAATATCCTCAGCAAATGGTGAAAGCTCTTCAGTGTTATATCCTTCCCTATCTACACTAGCTACCATAACTGGCAACATATCCGGGCTAATTTTTAAATACATAGGTGTACCGACACCATCAGCAAACTGTCCTTCTATTAGGTCAATCATACCGGAAAGTTCAATGGTAGCGCTGTCCATGTTAATATCCTGAACATATTCTAGTATAATCATGCTAGAATTTTCATTTGAAATAGAATTGATATTTTGCAGACCATTGGCTGTACCTAAGACTGCTTCTAAAGGTCGTGTAACGGTTTGTTCTATCTTCTCCGGACTAGCTCCTGGGTAGCTTGTCATTACGATGATATATGGCATTTCAATAGTTGGCAGCAAATCTGTAGTCATATTATTGAAAGATATTACGCCTAATACGATTACTAAAATCACAGCTACCATAACGGTGTAAGGCTTTCGTACACTATAAAGTGGTAACATCCAAATCCTCCTGTGCTTCATTAATACATAACATATCAATTATAACATGAAAGATATCTAGATTTTTAAACAGATTGTTAATAAAAATTCAGAAATGGTTATACTTTATATATCACAAGCTAATTAGACTTGTATTAGGCTGTTTATGATAGAGATAACCAGTATAAAACGAAAAATGCTAAAAACATATAAAATTATGTAAATATATGAGTGTTGACATTTTAAGTTTCAGTTGTTATCCTAATTTAAGTAGAATTAATAGCCTTTTGTTTGTGTTTACCTATGTAAACTGGAGGAATTATGAAAACACATGTAAAACGTACCCTAAACGCTAAACGCTTTTTTGCGGTAGCTATTATAGTATTGATCGTAAGTATTAGTGTATATTTAATATTTAGGCCAAGAGTAGTTAAAACAGTTATGATTGAGGCAGGCAGTCCCATGGTGGAAGTAGAAGAATTCCTGCGTAATAAAAAAACTGAGGGTTCTTTTGTTAGTGA
>JAAZEK010000042.1 GCA_012512335.1 Clostridiales bacterium
ATTCACCTTGTTTTGCCATAAGCTCTTTATGAGTTCCACTTTCTACTACCTTTCCATCGCTGATAACCGCCAGGCTGTCTGCATCTCTAAGTGTGGACAATCTATGGGCTATTGCAATGGTTGTTCGCCCCTTCTGCAAGTCGAAAAGTGCTTTTTGGATTGCTGCTTCAGTTTCAGTGTCCATAGCTGCAGTTGCCTCATCCAGTATTAAAATATCTGGATCCTGCAATATAGTCCGAGCAATTGACAAACGTTGTTTCTCACCACCAGAGAGATCTTGCCCTCCTGCTCCTACCCTGGTTTCATAGGCATCTGGAAGCATCATAATAAAATCGTGAGCAGAAGCTGCCTTTGCGGCCCTAATAACATCCTCCATGCTTGCATCTGGCTTTGCATATCTGATATTGTCTGCTATAGTGCCTATAAACAGGTATATGTCCTGTGAAACAATACCTATTCCCTGACGGAGTTGAGCCAGCGATAACTGCTTAACGTTGACGCCATCAATGGTAATAGTGCCCTCCATTACGTCATAAAGCCTCGCAATTAGATTGGCCATGGTGGACTTTCCCGCACCAGTCTTACCTACTATGCCAAGCATTTCTCCTGCCCTTACAGACAAGTTCATTCCTTTTAACACTGGCTTGGCTGGGTCGTATTCAAATTTCACATTCTTTAGTTCAATGTCGCCTCTAATTCTATCTAATATGATGGGTTCTTCAGGATCGCTTACATCAGGTTTGGCATCGATAATTTCAAATACACGCTGAGCTGAATCTACGCAACGAGCCCACCAATTGGAAACCCAGGACATAAACTCCAGAGGTCCATATAGCATCGATAGATACGCAATGAAAGTTAGCAAGGTACCCAATGTAATTTCACCCTGTAATACCATGTTGCCTCCAACTGCAGTAACAACAACCTGCCCTAAAAACATAAACAGGTATATAAGGGGAAAAGCCGTGTAACTTGTATTAAAGGCACTAATATCAACTGCTGCTTGCTTTCCACCTACAGCTGCAAAACGTTCTGCTTCAGCATTCTCCCCAGCAAAGGCTTTAATAACCCGCTGACCATTGACGGAGTCACTTACCATGGAATTAAGCTGTGAATTATATACCCAGTTTTTATGGTGAAAGCGACGAAAAATAGACCATAGAACTCTAAACATTAATATTGCTATAGGAAGTATTGCGATACAGATAAGAGCTAACTTTAGGTTAAGTGTTATCATTAAAATAACAACTCCTGTAAAGGTAAATAAATTTACAATTACATACGGCAATCCATCTACAAAAAACCAATAAATATTGGTAGCATCTTGATTGACGCGATTCATTAAAGAACCAGTTCGCTTAGAAGTATAGAAGCCTACGGATAGTCGTTGCATGGCTTCAAATATTTTCATCTTTAAATCCTGTACAATCCAAGGAACGGTTTTTGCTAGAACGTAGGAATAAAGTATATTCAATCCTACTCCAATAGCTCTAACAGCAAATATAAGAAGAACCGCAGCTAGAATCATACCAAAGTAATCGCCACCCTCTGTTAAAACATCATCGAAAAAGAGTTTTGTGCCAACTAAAGGCGAAATCATGGAAAAAATCGATCCTGCAAGCATAGTAAGGAAGATAACTATTACTTTATTTTGGTAGTCAGCAAAAAAACCCATCAAGCGTCTGGTGATAGAAATTTTATCCATACATTTAGGGCATAGCTTTCTATCTGGTTCTGGATACCTTGTGCCACATTTCGTACAGAAAAGTTCATCATCAATAAGAACATCCTCTAAAGCTGGAGAGCCTATATTGATGTTTTTCACTACTTTTATTAGTCTTTCAATGTCTGATAAAAATCCAATAGAAAAAACCAGTAGGATATTAATACTGTTTTCCTTTTCACTGCAAAGACGGGCTGTTGATAATAGGGTTTCGCAGCTTAATTCCCCCAAATCATCCAAGCTGTGGATTTTAAATTCCTTGGCCTCATACACTGCAACAATTCTGCGTGCGCCTACGGTTTTCACTACCTTTTCTTCACCATATAGGATATACATAGTTTCACTACTGACAGCTATATATACATCATTATTTCCACTTTTATCAGTTGAATCAGTGTGTACTGCATATATCAAATCGGAGTTATCTATCCCCTGTGCTGCAAAGGCAGAGAGCATATATTCAGGTATATGTGTATTCATTTTTCCCTCCTGCACTAAACTTAACAAGCCAAGCTTAATTAGATCTCAGAATCTAGGCACGAAAAAGTGGCAGTGAAAGCCACTACGATTATTGTAAACTATCTTACAATTATATATCATAAAAGAAATGATGATGAAATGCAATGTAAAAATTAATTATAATTAAGCTCCTTCAGAAGCAAATAATATTCTTGTTCAGTGAATTAATGAAGTACCAATAAGCTTAGTGCCATTACA
>JAAZEK010000420.1 GCA_012512335.1 Clostridiales bacterium
CATCATAACGGTACACATTACCTCTCTGAAAAGTTACATTTTTATGGGCGTAGAGGCAGTTTATTACTTCATAGGGCAGTTCATTGATTAGTAAGAGGAGTTCATTGTTTTTTTTGAGCCTTATAGTGTTTTTTGTGCATTATTTCAACTAATGCATGCTTTTCTTAAGTCTTTTGGCATTTTTTGTGCATTATTTCAATTAATGCATGAATTTTAGCTAAAAATCAGAAGAAAAACATGCACTACTTGAAATTTTGCACAAAAGAGCCCAAAAAGCTACCCAATTCCATGCACTACTTGAAATTTTACTCATATTTGGCCAAAAAGCATCTAAAAACACCTAATAACGGTGCACTACTTGAAATTTTGCACAGCGCAGGAGCGAGCAGTTGAACCATACCCCGTAAAATGAACCCGTGGAATTTGGGAAATATAACGTGTGAGCACTTGTAAAGGTATGAGCACTTGTAAAATTTACATAATTATGTGCGCAGTTTATTTTGACGGCTACATATTGATAACTACATATTGACGGTTACATATTGACAACTACATATAGTTAGTTTACATAGAAAGGTTACTGTTAAGGCATTTATGTGTATCATATTGACTAGTTAACCTAAAGCACACAAGCGTACCTGATAACTCTGTAAAATATCAAAAAAATGTAGAGTACTATTGCAGGAACGAGCAGTTACCGTAGAGAATATTAACTCAAGGTCTAAAGGACATTCTGTAAAATGCCTTAAAGACCTTCTTTAAAAGTTCATAAAGACCTTCTATAAAAGTCACTAAGGATCTACTTAAAGGGCTTTACATGCCTTCTATAAATAGACATGCTTTGATTGATATGGGGGTTGATTTAGAAGAATTTAAAGTAAGGTTCTACAGGGGTAGGTGAGGAGGATAATATGTTTGGTATTTTGTTATACACATTCTATCTTGTAATAGGAGTTCTTATATCCGATGTTGTTTTAGACGGCAAGCGGCCATTAGTAAGATTATGGGTAGGCTTGGTCACGGGAACTGTTCTACTTATGTGGTCTAATGTACCCTTTTCATTTATTTATGGTTTTACAGTAGGCTCTCACCTCTTAGGTTTGGCTTGCAGTCTATTGATTACTTTCTTACTTTTTTTTGCTAAGTCAAGAAAGGATACAAGCTTTAGGGCAAAAGCATATATCAAAACATTTCAAAGCAGATGGTCTGTACCTCTTGAGAAAAGTGAAAAGACTTATATGCTAATATTGTCAGCTTTTATGGTATATAGTCTGGTCGTTTTACTGAACCACACTATTTATAAGCTTGATGGCGCCATGTGGACAGGGCAGAGCACATACGGAGATATGAGCATGCACCTTGGCTTTATAACCAGCATAGCTACACAAGGAACATTTCCTCCTGAGTACAGCATCTTACCAGGCACAAAGCTTAATTATCCTTTTCTATGCGATTCTGTTTCCTCTTCATTATATCTTTTTGGCTCCAGCTTACGCGTTTCATATATTATGCCAATGCTAGTAGCCTTTGTTACAGTTTTTACTGGATTCTGGTTTTTAGCGATGAGAATACTTAAGAGAACCAGTAAGGCAGTCATTGCATTTATGCTATTTTTTCTTAATGGAGGATTTGGACTTATATATTTCCTTGACAACCTCAGAGTAGACAAGTCAAACTTTACACGTATATTTACGAGCTTCTACAATACTCCGACTAACCTGGTTAATCATGAGGGTAGCTTTTCAAATATAAGATGGACTAACACTATTGTTGATATGATGATTCCTCAAAGAGCAACACTTTTTGGTTGGATGATTCTATTTGTCGTTCTATACTTACTATATATGGCTGTTTTCGAGAAGAAGAAAAAATTCTTTTTACCAGCTGGCATATTTGCAGGATTAATACCAATGATACACACCCATTCCTTCCTAGCTTGTGGTTTAGTTGCATTTGGCTGGATGTTTGTTAGCCTAATAAAGGAGAAATTCTCAAAGGAAATTCTTCTTTCCTGGCTGAAGTTTGGTATTCCCGCACTTCTCATATCTATTCCTCAGCTATTGATTTGGACCTTTGATGCAGCTCTAGGTAATGAGAGCTTTATTAGGCATGTATTTAATTGGGTGAATGAGACAGACAATTGGCTATGGTTCTGGGTAAAAAATGTTGGAGTTACTTTTATTCTTTTGCCTATTGCATTTTTAAACACGTCAACGAAGAACAAGCTTATGTACTCTGGTGCCATTTTAATCTTTATAGTTGGGGAATTAGTTGTTTTTCAACCAAATCTGTATGATAATAACAAGCTGTTTTTGATTTGGTATCTGTTCACCACCATCATTGTAGCTGAGCTTATGGTAGATATGTATGATAAGCTAAGAGAAGTAAAAGGACACCAAATTCTTGCTGGCATCATGATTTTTCTCTGTGTAAACGCAGGGGTGCTTACTATGGCAAGAGAATTAATTTCAGGTTTCAGACCTTATTCTTTTCAACTTTATGGCGAGGATCATGTATCAGCAGCTGACTATATTCTTGAAAACACAGAAAAGGATGCAACTTTTCTAAGTTATAATAACCACAACAACGTAATCTCATCTCTAACTGGTAGAAATATTTTTTGCGGTTCTGGTTCTCTTCTCTTTTTCCACGGAACAGGCTACCAGGAAAGAGAAAACCTTCTTAATAGTATGTTTACCGATATCGATAGCTTTGAACTTTACAAGGCAGAATACGGTATTGACTATGTTTTTGTTAGCTCTTATGAAAGAGGAAATTACCCAGAAATCATTATCGACTATTTTGATGAAGCCTATCAAGAAGTATATACACAAGGGGAAGTTACAATTTACAAAGTGAACTAGTATGCAGTAGCGTCAAAATATAGCTACTGTTCACTGGTAAGTAAAACAATAAATATATTCCAGTCGCTGTTGC
>JAAZEK010000421.1 GCA_012512335.1 Clostridiales bacterium
AGGTGGTGTAATACCATGGTTGAAATTATTCTAAAAGATGATGCTGGTATAAAAGATGATGTATTAAAGGCGTCTCTGGCGGAGTCACTTTCCAAATATGGTAAACCGTTAAATAAAGTCCTGCTGCTTCCTCCTGACTTTACCAGGAATCATGCATATGCAGGCGAGCTAACCAACATGTATTACCACTTGCTGGTAGACGAATATAATTGTCAGGTAGATATTATGCCTGCACTTGGCACTCATTTACCTATGAGCGATGAAGAATTAGTCACAATGTTTGGTGCCGACATTCCAAGAGATCGCTATTTCGATCACGATTGGCGTAATGATATTGAAACCATAGGTCAAGTACCTAGCTCCTATGTTAGCGAAGTATCAGATGGTCTAATTGATTATTCCATCGAAGTACAGGTCAACCGTCGTATTCTTGACAAGTCCTACGATTTAGTTATTTCTGTAGGTCAAGTTGTACCTCACGAGGTTGTAGGTATGGCTAACTACACAAAAAATGTAGTAGTTGGCTGTGGTGGAGTTGACATGATTAACAAGAGTCACATGCTTGGGGCAGTATATGGCATGGAACGTATGATGGGCCGGGATAATACCCCTGTCCGCAAGGTCTTTGACTATGCTGAAAAGCATTTCCTAAAGGACATTCCGCTGATGTATGTATTGACTGTAACCACTCAGGTAGAAGGTAAAACCTCTGTAAACGGTCTATTCATTGGAAATGAACGTAAAGTATTTGAGGAAGCTGTTGCCTTAAGTCAAGAGAAAAACCTTATCTTCGTTGACGAGCCTTTCAAGAAGGTAGTTGTGTATCTTGATCCAGCCGAATTCAAGAGCACATGGCTAGGTAACAAGTCTGTATATCGCACCAGGATGGCAATTGCTGATGATGGTGATCTAATAGTGTTGGCACCTGGAGTAAGAATGTTCGGTGAAGACGCTGACAACGATAAATTTATCCGTAAATTTGGCTATATGGGCCGTATGAAAACCTTGGAAATGTACAAGGAGAACGAGGACCTTAAAAACAATCTCTCTGTAGCCGCTCACTTGATTCACGGCTCCTCTGACGGACGTTTCCGTATTAGCTATGCTGTTGAAAAAGTGACTCAAGATGAAATTGAAGGCGTTCACTTTAATTATATGCCCTATGAAGAAGCAGTTAAGAAGTACGATCCTAAGGTCCTGAAAGATGGCTTCAATACACTGGATGATGGTGAAGAGATATTCTTTATCAGCAATCCTGCACTAGGCCTTTGGGCACTTAGGGAACACTTTGAGTAGAAGGGGAGTGAGGGTTTGGACCTGCTTACAATAAGCAACGAGAAACTAAAGGCAATTATTTGCCCAGAAGTCGGAGCATCCATTCATTCCCTTTGCTATAAGTTAAACGGGCAATGGGTGGACATCATGCGTCCCACACCTCAGGAGGCCGTAGCAGAAAAGAAATCTGGCTTGTTCTCGTCATTCCATTTACTACCATATTCCAATCGCATTGAAAATGGAATACTAAATTACAAGGGCAAAGCTTATAATTTAAAGGTCAACAATGCAGATGGCCACACTATTCATGGGGTGGTCAGGGATTTGCCCTGGAAGCTAGTTTATACTAACGATGAGGAAGTACAACTAAGCTTTAACAGCAAGGATTATGATGATGTTAACTGGCCATGGCACTTTTCTGGGAAGATGACATTTACTGTTAGGGACAATCAGTTTACCATGGGCATCAGTATAAAGAATGAGAGTGATGAGACCATGCCTGCTGGCTTTGGTTCCCATCCATATTTCTCAAAGAAACTAACAGAGCAAGATGAAGAGCTTATGGTCAAGCTGCCCCTGAAGGGCTTGTATCCAGGTGATACACCAATCCCAACAGGAAAATGGATACCCATCCCAGATGAACTGGACTACTCTAAAGAAAGAGTCTTTGACGAAAGTGTATTTGTGGATAACTGCTTCCGCGCCAGCCAAGGTAGCTCTATAGTAAAATGGCTAAATAGTGGCGTCACAATGACTATGGATGCAGATCCCATATACGAAAATATTATTTTCTATACGCCTAAGGG
>JAAZEK010000422.1 GCA_012512335.1 Clostridiales bacterium
GCAAACCCTATCGAGTGTTTGTATTATGCGGAGATGGGGAGCTAGATGAGGGGCAAAATTGGGAAGGTATGATGTCAGCGTCCAAATGGAATCTGGAGAATTTAATCATAATTATAGATCGAAACCATGTGCAATTGGATGGTACAGAGGGTCAAATTATGCCCTTGGGAAATGTTAGAGATAAATTAGAAGCATTCGGATTCCAGGTACAGGAATGTGATGGTCATGATATAGAGAAGCTGTCAGAAAGTATTCAATCAGCAATAGATTATCAAGGTCCAGCGGCAATCATTGCCGACACGATTAAGGGAAAAGGGGTTTCATTTATGGAAGGTCAGGCAGCTTGGCACGGACAGCTAATCGGACAAACTGACTATGAACAAGCAATTAGGGAATTAAAGGAGGGCCTGCTGTGATGGAAGTCAAACCAATGAGACTTGTATTTGGTGAGATGTTGCGTGAATTAGGAGAGGAATATCGAGAATTGGTAGTACTGGATGCTGATGTATCCAGTAGCACACAAACAAAACTGTTTGGAGAAAAGTACAAGGATCGTTTCTTTAACTTTGGAATCGCAGAGGCGGATATGGTAAGTGCAGCAGCCGGAATGTCTGTATGTGGATTAATTCCAGTTGCTTCCACTTTTGCCTTTCTCATTGCTCTGAGAGCTGGCGACCCAGTTCGAAGCCTGATTGCTTACAACAATCTGAATGTAAAGCTGGCAGGTGGATATGCGGGATTATCTGATTTTGCGGACGGTGCAAGCCATCAGGCCATAATGGATTTGGCTCTTATGAGAGCAATGCCTAATATGACTGTACTGGTTCCTTCTGATATTGATACAACCAAGTGGGCTGTCAGGGCTATGCTGGAGCATGAAGGGCCGGTATACTTGCGTCTTTCACGAGATGTAGTAGGTTCTTGTCATAATGGGAGTAAAGATTTTGAGATTGGAAAAGCTAAGGTACTAAAAGATGGGACTGATGTAACGCTGGCTGTATGTGGAACATTATTACCTCAGGTATTAGAGGCCAGTGAGCAATTAAGTAAAGACGGGATTAACGCTGCTGTGATAGAATATTCTACAATCAAGCCTTTTGATGAGGATACTTTGGTGTCCTTTGCCAAAAAGACAAATGGAGTTATAACTGTAGAGGAGCATACAATAATAGGCGGGCTAGGTGGTGTTGTAGCTGAAACTTTATCGGATAATTACCCTGTTAAAATGAAACGGATTGGAATAGAGGATTGTTTTGGTGAAAGTGGTCCATACGATAGCTTGTTAGAAAAGAATGGGTTGACATCAAAAAATATATATAATTCTGCAAGAGAATTGATTGGCAGATAGAAATTAGTAATGTAGTAAAGGAGAATGCAAAATGAATAAATCTATATACAAGTATATGAAAGTAGGCATTATCCATTTCATGGCATACCCTGAAACCATGAAAGGTGAGGGAAAGATTGGAGAGACCGTTAGAAAAATTGCATTGGATGACTATTTTAATGCAATAGAGATTAGCTGGATTAAAGACTCTGCTGAAAGGGAAAAGGTAAAGAAGATTCTTGATACCTCTCATATGACGGTTGCATATGGTGCACAACCAAGACTGCTTACAACTGGTTTGAACATAAATGACATTAATGAAGAGGGCAGAAGAAAAGCGGTAGAAACACTCATGGAAGGAATCGATGAGGCCTATGAAATGGGAGCGAAGGGTTTAGCATTCTTAAGTGGAAACTATCAGGAAGAAACAAAGGAGCAATCTTACCAATCCTTGGTAAAATCCACTAAGGAACTGTGTACTTATGCCAAAGAAAAAGGTGACCTTACGATAGCTCTTGAGGTATTTGATTACGATATAGACAAGAAAAGTTTGATTGGACCTGTGGATTTGGCTTTGCGATATGCTCAGGACATTGTATCCGAACACGATAATTTTGGATTGCTGGTGGACCTTAGTCATTTACCCTTACTTAGAGAAACAGCTCGAGAATCTATTCTCCCAATCAAGGATTATATTATACATGCTCATATGGGTAATGCTGTATCAGCAGATCCCTCTCTTGAAGCATATGGAGATGCTCATCCACGCTTTGGTTTTCCAAACTCCGAAAATGATGTTGATGAGTTGGTGGAATATCTCCAGGTTCTACTTGAGATTGGATTTTTAAATGAAAAGAATCCACCAATTATCAGCTTTGAGGTAAAACCTTGGAAGGATGAGGACCCTGACCTGGTTATTGCAAATGCCAAACGCGTATTAAATGAAGCATGGGCAAGGGTACAACCAATTAGTGAGTGAACTAAAAAGGAGCAAAAAGAATGAAAGATAAGTTAAAAATAGTAGTATTGGACGGATACACATTAAACCCCGGTGATTTGTCTTGGTCAGGATTGGAACAGCTGGGGGAGTGCAAGGTATATGATCGGACTTCATACGAAGAAGTGCTGGATCGAATTGGAGATGCACAAATCATATATACGAACAAAACCCCAATCACAAGAGAAATAATTGAGAAATCATCCAATCTGAAGTGGATCGGTGTTCTGGCGACGGGATATAATGTGGTGGATACACAGGCAGCAAAAGAGAGGGGAATACCGGTAGCTAATATTCCAACCTATGGAACAGCAGCAGTAGCACAAATGGTTTTTGCTCATCTACTGGAAATTTGCCATCATGTAAGTGAGCATAGTAACGCAGTTAAGAATGGAGAATGGACCGTCAACCCTGATTTTTGCTTCTGGAAATATCCCCTAATCGAGCTTGCTGGGAAAACTATGGGATTGATTGGATATGGCAGGATCGGACAGGCAACAGGGAAAATTGCGCAGGCTTTAGGGATGAAGGTATTGGCCTATGATAATTATCAGAACCCAGGGTTGGAAAACGAGAGTATGCAGTATGTATCTTTGCAGGAACTGCTGAAGCAATCCGATGTCATCAGTTTACATTGTCCATTGCTTGACAGCACCAAAGGAATGATCAATCGGGATACCATTGCAGAGATGAAAGATAGTGCCATATTAATTAACACATCCAGAGGACCGTTAATTGTAGAAGAAGATCTGGCAGATGCATTGAATAATGATAAGATATATGCTGCTGCGGTGGATGTGGTTTCCGTAGAGCCTATTCAGGAGGACAACCCCTTGCTAAAAGCTAAGAATATGATAATAACACCACATATTGCATGGGCACCGAAGGAATCAAGAGAAAGGCTGATGCAGAGAGCAGTTGATAATTTGAAGTCTTTCTTGGATGGTAAACCTAATAATGTAGTTAATCTATAGCAAAAGCATTGAAAGCAACCTGTTTATCAGGTTGCTTTTGTGCTTGTATATGAACAATTCCAGTCTCATCACCAGCTACATACGAAATGCTTATAAAACCATGCATTACTTGATTTTTTGCACACATAGGTAGGCCTCATGGCGATATAAGAAATTCTACTGTACACAATTAAAATGAATGCCACATAACCATATAAGCCTTGATCTAAGAGGTATACAGGTTTTGCCTCTGTAGTTTACAAACGGATTATCTGAGTCCATGCTCTGCCTTCACCTTCACAGCAAATGGCATAGTAGTATGAAGATGAGTGTTTCCTTTATACCATTTGCCAGACTCAATCAATGTTCTTTTTATTGACATATAATGGCCTCCTTTGTTTTATATTTTCTATTATCAACGGTAGCATACTACCAATTGACACAAGACATATTATGATGTAAATACCAAGCATCAGAGCATATCCAAATTGGATGATGATCCAAGCGAATAGCGCCGATCCTGCTGCTGAACCAACATATGAAATGCTGTCAAGTAGACCTGCTACC
>JAAZEK010000423.1 GCA_012512335.1 Clostridiales bacterium
TACTCAACTATGGCAGTACTTGATGATATTGATAATTTTATCAGCAACAGGCCACTTGTACACGAAATATCAGCAATACGAGCATCAAGGATGACAAGATAATATATGTCATATAATTTACAATACCTATAATAAATATAACAAGGTTTCTCCTACTCAATATCGAGAGCATAATAAGCAACAATAGTTTACTTTATTCAAAAAGCGCCTTGTACCTTTGTTCATCATAACCCATGACTTCTATCATGATATCAGCTAAGGTTTTGCCCTGTTCTCGAATTTCATCCATTCGAAGATCGGCCTTTATTAAACCATACTTCAGGATTATAGCCCTGTCTATAAAGTTTTCTATCTCATTCAGCTGATGGGTGCTGATCAGGATGGTTTCCTCTCCTCTAAGACTGGAGATCATTAGCTTCAAAAAGTCTTGCCTGGTCAGCATATCTTTTCCTTGAAATGGTTCATCCATTAAGATGTATCTCGCTCCTTTAGAGAAGCCAGCTGAGGCTTCCAACTTGGATTTCTGACCGTTGGAAAAGGTTCTGATTTTTTTATGTGGTTCCAGATCAAAAAAACGTAGCAACTTGTTGTACTTTGCCATGTCAAACTTTTGAAAGAATTCAGAAAGAAATTCTCCGTACTCAAAAGGAGTCATTTCCGGGAACCAGCTACCTTCTTCAGTTATAAATGACAGCTCGTCATACATTTCAACAGGTGGTTTGTCCTCTATAAGAACTTGACCTTCCGTAAGGTCAGTTAAGCCCATGATCGCTTTTAGCAACGTGGTTTTTCCTGAGCCGTTTTCACCTAAGATTCCTACAATTTCACCAGGCTGGATGATAGCATTTACCTTTGACACTCCTACTGCTTGCAATCCATAGTGTTTTTTTACATTTATTAATTGAATCATATCACTTATCTCCCTTTCACTTGGATTCCATAAATCTCACGGAACTGGTATTGCTCATAACCAAAACTATCTCCTCTTCTCATTCTTTCTCTATAGCTAATGTAGTCCTCGTCTATATCGGTTATAAATTCTCCTTTATATAGGAACTCATCTCCCTGATAAACAAACATCATATTGTGCTTTGGCCTCAAGATTTCATGACTGATTCCATGTTGCTCTTCCTCCCTTGAAAATTCTTCCTCCCTTGTAATACTGGCAAACGCAAATAGTTTCTGGTCCGCAGTCACCATTTGGTCAATATATTGGGGGGCGATTTCTCCACTTTCCAACTGCAAGTTTTCTACATGATGAAGCAGCGACAGTTCATCTGCGACATCTACACTTAACAGAATATTGGATATGAGATATGCTTCATTATTCTTATTTGCTCCCCTAACTATGTTCAGATTCAAGATGCTGTCATCGACAAATACTTGTAAGGTACCTTCATAGTCCTCATGACTGAGTTCCTGAATGGGGAGCTCATCCATCAGCTCTCCAGTTTCTGGATGATAGGATCGAAGAATCAGGGTATCATTTTCTATTGCTATGAGTATCAATTTTCCATTTACTGCTTCTATGGCCAATACACTCATATTCTGCTCATCCAAACTGAAAGTGGTGATGGGTTTCACATTGCCATATTGCGCTCTATTCTGTGAATTTTCATTCGGCATTTGCATTTCCCCTTCTTCAGACATCTCCGATGAATCAGACAGGTATTCCCAAATTTCTACGAAGCTTTCAGCTTTGTAAATGCCATTGCTACCTTTGTGATGAGGGGAGGAAAGTAGAGTAAAATATAATTGACCATCCAGCAGGGTAAAAGCATCTTGTGGATTGCTTCCTATTATTTTTCCTACAGTGCCTATATATTCTCCACTCGTTGAGAGAAGGATATCTTCATCGTTATAGTAGTTCTCTGAGCTAAACTCGAACTCCAAAGTGTCGCTTTTCAAGCTGGTACCTGGATTATATCGAATGTAAGACCAATTAAACTCA
>JAAZEK010000424.1 GCA_012512335.1 Clostridiales bacterium
AAACCGATGGAACCCCTACGAGCATGGAAAATCTAAAAAGAGTACTCAAGACCATTGAGCAAATTGGAAGAATTACTAAGCAATACAAGGTGACACCTTGTATTCATCCTCATCATAATACCATGATTATGTATGAGAATGAGATTGACTTCATTATGCAAAATACAGACCCTGAGTATATCGGATTTGGACCTGATACAGCCCACTTGGCCACTGCTGGATGTAATCCAGTTGAGATTTTCAAACGATATATTGAACGAATTCAAATTGTCCATTTAAAGGATTTAAAAGAGGATGTTGAGTTAGAAAGCACTGGCAACACTGGATTTGATGTTTATAACAATTTCATGGAATTGGGGCAGGGAGACATCGATTTGAAAAGTGTTTTCAAGGTTCTAAAAGATCACAAATGCGATGCTTATATGACAGTTGAACTGGATCGTACAAGGTTTACCAGTAAAGAAAGTGCTAAAATCAGTCGTAAATACCTCGATGAAAACTTTTGACTTAAGGCTTAGCTATATATAGTAGTAAGTAGAAATAAAAAAGCAATGTTATTATTCTCTATTTGGAAATAGGAGGGAATAGCAATATGAGAAAAATAATGGCAGGCATTATAGGTGCCGGATTTATTTCATTAAGCCATTTGGATGCGATTCGCAGAATCGGCTTTGCTGATATTGTAGGCATTACAGATGTTAATTATGAGCTTGCAAAGAAAAAGGCTGAAGAATACGGTATTCCCAAATGTTATAGGTCAGTTGAGGAATTACTAGCTGATGACAATATTAATGTAGTTCATAACTGTACTCCTAATCACCTGCACTTGGAAATTAATAAGAAAATAATTAAAGCAGGTAAGCATGTTTTCTCTGAAAAGCCTCTAGCTATGAATACGACAGAATCTCAAGAAATGCTGGATCTTGTCAATGAGCATAAAGAGCTTGTACATGGGGTCAATTTTAATTATCGTATGAATCCGTTGGTTCAGGATATCAAACACAAAATAAGCAACGGAGAAATTGGAACACCAAAATTGATACATGGATCTTATCTGCAGGATTGGTTGTTGTTTGACACCGATTACAACTGGCGTTTGGAGCCTGAAATAGGTGGAGCCTCCAGATGTATAGCGGATATCGGATCACACTGGATGGATATGGCACAAACAGTAACAGGAGCTAAAATTACTGAAGTATGTGCTGACCTTGTTATTGTATTACCTGTTCGCAAGAAAACAAAAAGCATGGTAGAAACCTTCTCTCAAAATACCGATATGGAATATGAAGAAAAGGAAATCAAGACTGAGGACTATGGTGCTGTTCTTTTCAAAATGGACAATGGCTGTCATGGTGTATTTCATGCATCTGAGGTCAGTGCAGGAAGAAAATGTTATCTAAACATTGAAGTTAACGGTACAAAGGCTTCTCTATATTGGAACCAGGAAAACGCAGATCATATGTGGATGGGATTTCGTGAACAACACAATATGCAGATTATGCGCAATCCACTGCTCGTGGACCCTAAGGTGCAGCCATATACTTATTTGGCATCTGGACACCCTGAGGGATGGAATGATGCAATTAAGAACAATATCTATAGTTTTTATAAATTTATTGTTGATGGAAAAGAAATAGGCAAGGATTCCTGTGATTTTGCTACTTTTAAAGAAGGTCATTATATCTTGAAGCTGACAGAAGCTATTCTTGAAAGCAATAAGGATAGAAAATGGGTTAAGCTTGTGTGATAGTTAACTTTGTCCATATTATCAAAGAGGATATAAATGAATAACCAGCTAAAGGAGTTGGTAAAGTGGATATCATTATAAAATATAGAAGTATTGCTGAAGTGCCGGTTTTTGAACTTTATGGATCAGGTGGCACAGTTAAGAAGCCTATAGTTTTTTTGTATCATGGTAGTATGTGTAGAAAGGAATTTATTCTAAAACAGGCATATGATTTAGCTACCAATGGCTTTTATGTAATTGTACCGGATGCATTCGGACACGGGGAGAGAAGTAGAGAACGTGTAACTGATCTATTTACTGCTATCACCAAAACTGTTGGGGAAGTTGATAAGCTAATTGACAGCTTCCAAGAACACACATTGGCTGATAATAAAAGAGTAGGCATTGCTGGTTATTCTATGGGCGGTTGTATTACTTTCGATTATCTGGTAAATGGCAAAAAGCAAATAAAGGCCGCAGTCACAATCATTAGCACACCGGTTTGGACATCTATCGTGGATGCCTTTAGCACAAAAGAAAGAATTCAATGGTTTATAAACCTCGGGATTTTAAAGAGGGAAGAAGATATTGTGGAATATCGAAATTTAGCTGAAAAGATTCAACCAATTAATTTCTATCCTTCAATGAAAGATGTTCCCCTTTTGATGCTAAGCGGTGAAAATGATAATGATGCTCCTGTTCACGGTGTAATAGAGTTGTATGAAAAGCTATTGCCTTTAACGAAAAATAAGGAAACCTTACGATATAAGGTATACCCAAGCAATGGTCATGAAGACACTATGGAGATGAACATGGATATGGCGGATTGGTTCAAGCAATATCTTTGATTTAATTAATATTATGTGAGGAGATTTTATTATGGCAAAGTTTAGGTTTACAGTTGGTCCTTGGAATGTCCACGAAG
>JAAZEK010000425.1 GCA_012512335.1 Clostridiales bacterium
ATTTGCTCATAGCTGACACCTGAAGGTTTTTCTGTCATCACTGCTTTACCCGCTCGCATTGCCTTTATTGCCAGTGGTACATGGGTTACATTAGGTGTGGAAATATAGACCAATTTGATTTTGGGATCGTCCATCACCCTATCCAAATCCATTGTTAATTCCAATGATAACTCAGGAAACTTATCCTTTGTCGTTTGAAGTGAATCCTCTGAAACATCATATCCAACTATGGACTCGATGTAAGGAGATTTAGATATTTGGCTGATTATAGTGCGCCCCATACCACCACAACCAAGTACCGCTGCTGAGATTTTCTCCATTAATATTCCTCCATCCTTTTATCTTTCATAATTGTTTATTTTTAAGTTTTTATGTTTGTTATCTATCACTATCCCTAAATTTATAACACAAGCAAAAAAATTCTGATATAGTACCCAAGTGTGATGCACCAGCAAAAGATACTTAGATTATTTTCACTGAAGTACAATCTTAGAATTACAGTGTTTCTATCCACCAATGACGAATATTCGTGCGTGCCATTTCATAAGCATCTGAGCCTTGTATAAGAAGCCGTTGTGGACCACCAAATCGTCCTGTAACTAAATTATTTGAATAATATGACGAAGCACCGCTAGGTTTCAAGCTATCACTACCGCCATCACCAGAGCTTGGAGTTTTGCGAAGTAGAATACCATCATCCCAATTTAATCCATCCTTTGAATGATAGAGCACAAAGTCTGAAGGCAAAGATCTGTCTACGCAGCCAGAGCGTCCATGTAGAAAATACAGATCCTTATACTTAACCACCTGGGGGTTACGGATACGCTTGGCACAATAGCTATGTATCAGCTCGCTCCAAGTGTGACCACCGTCATCGCTGATACAGCAATCAAGATTATACTCGTCATTAATATTGTACACATATGCAATCAATCTACCGTCGGGCAACCACTCTATCGCTCCATATCCCCTGCCCTGGGTATCCAGTGGCAGTTCACTACGAATCTGAAAGCTGTAGCCTCCATCCAGGCTAACATAAAGACGATAAACATGACAGGGATCATTTCCTACAAAGCTTACTTTTGCATCATTACAAAATTCTAAAACATAGATACAGCCATCCTTATATTTTGCGTCATAAATGCGTCCCGGTGCATCAGAGAAGGCAATCGGCTCTGACCAACTAAGACCGCCATCTTTGCTGTGAAGGACAGTAGGCTCTAACCAGGGTTCCCAACCTATTGCATTTGCACTGTTGCGCAAACAAAACAAGACGATATGCCCTTCCTCTGGCACCACTGCCTTTTCGCAGCTAATAGTATAAATTCCATCTAGAAAGCTCTTATAACTGTAATCCAAATTCTTCGGTTCGCTCCAGCTTTTGCCATAGTCGTTGCTACGTCGATATTCCATCCAACCAAACCCATTATGCCCTCGGTTGCGCTTATCAGAACAGTTACTGTAGAAAGCTAGAATTGATCCAGGTGCATATTCCGCCAATGCATGGCCCAGATGTCCGCTCCGCCCTTGACTCTTGTGATCTACAAACAATTGCCCCTCATTGGGCACATTGATCGGTATTACTTGATAGGGTAGTTTCATCAATATGCTTCCTCCTTTAAATATACTTAACTTTGTTTTTGATTTGGATCTTGTATTCCTTGACTTATTAATACCTCTTGTAAGTTCTTTATGCTTAAATCTCTTATACTTTTACCTTGTTTGGTGCATAAAGCTGATGCAGTTCCTACTCCTTGCCCCATGGCACAACATACTGGCACCAGCCTATAGCTTGCATGAGCCATATGAGTACCCGAAATACAACGACCGTTTAGAAATAGGTTATCAATTCCTTTTGCTAAAAAGGAACCGTAAGGAACGGTATATGGTTCTCCATTATATTTTACATTGTACTCATCTCTTCCACTACCTGTAAGATTATGATTCCCAAACCCAGCAACTACACTGGATACCAGCCAATCATCAAAAATTATATTCTTTTGAATGTGTTGCTCTGTAATAGTAAAATCACCCTTATAATGCCTTGTTTCTCTTACCCCTACATGACTGGCTGAATTTAGCAAATAGCAATTCTCATAACCTGGAATCTGCTCTCTTAAAAAGCGAATGATAGGCATAACTTGATTTCTAGTATGAATTTCAGCCTGTGTTAAATCTATTAAACTCG
>JAAZEK010000426.1 GCA_012512335.1 Clostridiales bacterium
GTAAGCATGTGAAAAGACTGGCATCATATGATACCAGCCTTTATTTTTCCCTATTCTGACTCCTGACTTCTGATTCCTGACTTCATTGATTGAAGCCAACGACTTCTATCATGCTACATTACCATGGATCACTGGTCACTTCATCAGAAGGAGTAAGCCATTCTGTATGGAAGGTGCCTTCTTTGTCAGTTCTGTTGTAGGTATGAGCACCAAAATAATCTCTCTGTGCCTGGATCATATTAGCTGACAAATACTCTATTCTATAGCTGTCAAAGTAAGCTAGTGCTGAGCTGAAAGCTGGTACAGGAAGACCTGCATTAATAGCTGTGCTTACAACTAGACGCCAGTTGGTCTGAGCTTTTTCAACTATATCCTTAAAGTATGGAGCCATCAACAGGTTTGCCAGCTCAGGTTCCTTATCAAATGCATCCTTAATATTATCAAGGAACTGTGCTCTAATGATACATCCGCCACGCCACATAAGTGCGATGTCACCAAAGTTTAAATTCCAGCCATGCTCTTCAGAAGCCTGACGCATCATGGCGAAGCCTTGTGCATAGGAACAAATTTTGGAGGCAAACAATGCTTGACGTAGTGCTTCGAGAAACTCCTCTTTATTGCCTTCGAACTTTACTTCGGGGCCAGAGATTACCTTAGATGCTGCAACTCTCTCGTCCTTGATTGCAGAAATATAGCGAGCGAAAACTGCCTCAGTTATGGTAGGTGTTGCGATACCTAAGTCAAGAGCAGCCTGACTGGTCCACTTTCCAGTACCCTTCTGACCAGCTGTATCCATAATCAATTCAACAAGAGGTTCTCCTGTCTCTTTATCTACTTTGGATAGGATATCTCTGGTGATTTCAATGAGATAGCTGTCCAGTTCACCTTTATTCCATTCTGTTAAAATGTCACTCATTTCCTTAGCAGAAAGACCGAGGGCATGCTTCATTATGTAATATGCTTCACTGATAAGCTGCATATCGCCATATTCAATACCATTATGAACCATTTTTACAAAGTGGCCAGCGCCGTCACTGCCAAGCCATTCACAGCAGGGAGAGCCGTCTTCTACTTTTGCAGAAATACTTTGGAAAATATCTTTTACAAAAGGCCACGCCTTTTCAGAACCACCAGGCATGATGCTGGGGCCTTTCAGAGCGCCTTCTTCACCGCCGGAAACGCCTGTACCAATAAATAGAAATCCTTTTTCTTCGATTTCCTTGGTTCTGCGAATGGTGTCAGGGAAATGGGAGTTACCACCATCAATGATGATGTCGCCTTCTTCAAGATAAGGAATGACCTGATCAATGAAATCATCTACCGGTTTGCCAGCTTTGACCATTAACATAAGTTTACGGGGCTTTGCTAAAGAATCTACAAATTCTTTTACTGAATGGGCACCGATGATATTCTTACCTTTTGCTCTACCTTCAACGAAATCGGTTACCTTTTGTACTGTACGATTGTAAACTGCTACGGTGAAACCTCTACTTTCCATGTTAAGTACCAGGTTTTCACCCATGACTGCTAGGCCAATTAAGCCTATGTCTGCTTTTTTGCTCATTTGGGGTTGTCCTCCTTTAATTTGGTTACGGGACTCCAGACTTCTAAATTCTTATTATCGCTCATGCTATCAACCTATATCGCATCTACTCTTATCTAGTATCACGTATCCCGTAACATTTTTTATTTCTTTTGCTCGTCGTATCTCTTAACTCGTATC
This sequence comes from Clostridiales bacterium, assembly GCA_012512335.1. GTDB lineage: Bacteria > Bacillota > Clostridia > Caldicoprobacterales > DTU083 > UBA5454. Next base: position 1,724 of record JAAZEK010000426.1, read on the forward strand.
TGCTTTTTTCTTTTCGTATCTACTCGTATCTCTTAACTCATAACTCTTATCATCATATCCCCACTTGCCTCCTCACCGGGCTGCAAGTAGATTACTCCAGTATCGTCAATGCCTTTTTCCGCCATGTTAAATGCATTATTGCAGTTAGTAACAGGTTCTATGGCAAAAAACGATTCACCCTTAGGCGTATAGAAAATAATATTTTCGTATATGGGATCTGCATCCATAGTCATTGTGACGCCACTATTTAGCCATTTTACTATAGAGCTACCTTGGCTGGCGCGGAAGCAGTTATCCACAAATA
>JAAZEK010000427.1 GCA_012512335.1 Clostridiales bacterium
CCTCCACCGCTACTACCACCACCACCTCTTCTGCCGCCACCGCCCGATCCGCCACCACGGCCACCTCTGAAAAATGACCTTAGAATTAAATTGGTAAACACCCCGCCAGTAAAGCGAATATCAAGGATCATAAGAATGATAGCGACAATAATCCCTACGATAATGATGGGGCGAGGTATCTGACCATCACTATATTCTTGGTACTCATCATCCAAATAGTAATCATAGTCGTTTAAACCATCGTATTCGTAACCATACTCAGCATAAACTTCGCTAACAATAGCATCAAAGCCTTGTAGTATACCTTGACTGTAATCACCTTCTCTAAAATAAGGAAGCATCCAATTATCCTGAATCCTTCCAGTTTTCCCGTCGGGCAAAGCTCCTTCAAGGCCATAGCCTACTTCAATCCTGGATTGTCTTCCACCCACATCAACAAGGAGTAGGACTCCATTATTCGTCTCTGAAGAACCGATACCCCAATCACGAAACAGCCCAGTAGCATATTCCTCCAAGGACTGATCATCCAAATCAGGCATGGTTACAACCACTACCTGCGCTTTTGTACTGTCTTCTAATTGCCTTGCGGTATTTGAAATCGAAGATTCTGTTGATGAATCCAAAACATTAGCGAAATCATTTACATAAAAGTCTGATGTATGTCTAGGATATTCGGCACCTTGAGCGACAGATAGGGATGACAGCAAGCTTAAGCAAACCAGTAAAATAAGTAATATTTTACGGTTTTGAGTACTTTTAATCACCAAATAAGTCTCCTACATCTGGAGTGTCTCTGGTACCTTCCGCTGCTTCGTAATAGTCTGCAGTTTCAAATCCAAACATTCCAGCAAAAATATTTGTGGGGAATCTACGGATAGTGGTGTTGAAACTTCTAGCCGCTTCATTATAGTCCCTTCTTACGTTTGCTATTCTATTTTCAGTGCCTGCCAACTCATCCTGCAAATTAATAAAGTTTTCATTTGCTTTTAAGTCTGGATACGCTTCTGCTATGGCAAGTAGACGAGATAAAGCTCCATTAAGCTCTGCATCTGCTTCAGCCACCTCTGATACCGAGCCAGCACCAGCCAATTTTGATCTTGCTTCAGCTACATTAGCAAATATTTCTTCCTCATGAGCGGCATATTCTTTAACTGTCGCAACAAGATTAGGAATTAAATCATATCTCCTTTGTAACTGCACATCAATGAGACTCCACGCAGCATCTACACTTTCACTCTTAGTTACCAAGCCATTGTAACTACTTACTCCCATGATTACTAAAATCAAAACAATAGCTCCTATTACCAATAATACCTTTAAACCATTTTTCACTAAATTTCCTACCTTCCTATATAATCTTAAACTTCATTCTAATGTTTCACTGCTCATATTATATAATATCACACATTGATTATCCATATGCTTTAGTAAAACTATAAATTGAGTAACTATTTATCCTTACTGTTCACATCCAAAATAATAAATCATATGGAAGGAGCCTTTGCAGGAACGATTATCAACCTTAGCGAATATCAGCAGAAAATGCGTTAAGCACCTTTCACTGTCTGAACGTAGTGAGTTTGGAAGGTGTAGTATTTTCAGCTGATATGAGCTCTAGATTGATTCGTGATGGCAACAGCGACTGGAATATATTTATTATTTTAATTACCAGTGAACAGTTAGTATTTATCTCCTATAGTATTGGAGTCACTTTATAGATTTAAAAGCTCCCATTCTCAAATATCAAGATATTCAGGAAATGGGAGCAATCATGCGATATAAGTGATGTAAACTATTCTAACATTGAGTTTTCACTGTTTAGTTAGCAGTATTCTCCATAATTACCTTTGGATCAATCTTCTCAGTATCCTCAATATTCTCAGTATCCTTATTCATGAATTTGCCCAATACTTCTTTAAGGTCAATACCAGTTAATGCATCAACTACCTCGGGTAACTCGCTTAGGATATTTGTTACATTCCGGGTTACCTTACTAGCACCGCCTTGGCCCCCATTATCAATTACAACCATCTTATCCAGTTTGGATAATGGTTCAGAAATGTTATGAGCGATTTCCGGTAGCCTGGAAATAATCATTTCCAGAACAGCTGCTTCACCATACATTCGGTATGCTTCAGCCTTTTCTTTCATTGCTTCCGCTTCTGCTTTCATAGCATCAGCACTAGCAATACCTTTTTGGCGGATAGCCTCTGCTTCTGCATTACCCTTTATCTTAATTGATTCGGCTTCAGCTTCTGCCTGCTGGACCTTCTGGAACTTGCTTGCTTCGGATTCTTTTTCAGCGCGGAACTTTTCTGCTTCAGCTTGTTTTCTAACAGTTGCCTCCAGCTCTTTTTCTGTCTTGATAGCTTGCTGCTCAGCAATCACTGTTTGCTGTTGTTCTTCAAACAACTCGGCTCTTTTTTCAGCCTCTATAACATCTTTTCTAATAATATTCTTTTCAATATCGTATGCTAAATCTGCTCTAGCTTTTGCCTTGTCTTCAGATAGGCGATATTCCTGTAGCTTTAACACCTTTTCTTTTTCAGCAGATGCAACCTGAGTTTCAGCCAGCAATTCAGCTTCTTTTCCTAACCTGAATGCTTCAGCTGTTTTTTGTTTTTTCTCTCTTTCAGCCTCAGCTTCGGCAATAGCAGCATCCTTCTTCACTACTGCAATTTGCTTTGCTCCTAAGGCTATCAGGTATCCTTCTTTGTCATCAATATCCCTAATAGTAAAGGTTTTGAATTCTATACCCATCTTGTTAAAATCTGCTTTTGCGACTTCCTCAACCTCGTTGGCAAATTTCTCTCGATCCCGGTATATCTCTTCAACTGACATTTTTGATATGATTTCACGAAGTTTACCTTCTAGTACATCCTGAGAGGTTTCCTTAATATTAACTATTGTGCCCTTCTCGTTTCCAGTGTTAAACTGTTCCACAGCACTTAACACACTTTCATAGTCAGAATTAACCTTTATTATGGCTACACCATCGGCAGAAATCGGGACACCATTTCTATCCAAGGAGTCAGAAGTCCTAACCTCTACTTTTATGTTTTCCAAAGATATTCTATCTGTCTGTTCCAAGAATGGAATGACCAGACCGCCACGACCCTGAATAACACGTTTTTTCAGTCCAGTTACTATAATTGCCTTATCTTGTGGAGCTTTTTTCCACATAATGAGAATTAGGACAATAATAGCAGCAATAATTCCAATAATAGTAACAAATGGTACTAATGATTCAGGCATTTGCATTCCCCCTAATATTTGGTTCCTTTGATTTATTATACCATGGTATAGTGAATATTAGTAGCATATTTTTTATCTATGGGTATTTAAGAAGATCAGATACTAATCCCACACTACTGTCGCTACAGTTATAACATATATCTTTTTAGCACCTGCTCGACGTAGCATTCGGCTACATCCATCAACTGTTGCACCTGTGGTATGTACATCATCAATAATCAAAATATTTTTGTCCTTTATAGCATATTTATCTACAACAGCAAAAGCGTCTTTTATGTTCTCTGTCCGCTTATCTCGATTAAATCCTGTTTGTGATTGGGTGTCCACACAACGGATGAGCACATCGTCTCTACAGGGAATCTCATTTCGTTGTGACAAATAATCCCCCAGTAAGGCAGATTGATTGAAGCCTCTACTTTTTTGCCGATTTACATGCAGGGGGACGGGAATCATCAGGTCCACCTGCCAACCTGATTCTTGAAGCTTCTCTGATAAAAAGAAACCAAAGGTACGGCTCAGACTATATTCTCCGCCATATTTGTATCTATGAATCATGTCCTTTATAACTACTGAATACTCAAAAACTGCTAATGCCTGGTCATAACTATGGCTATGATATTTACACTCTAGACAGATGTTAGCCTCGTCATTTACTGGTCTGCTACAAATAGCACATTTTGGCTCATGGATAAAAGGCATATTATCACAGCAATGCTTGCAAATACCATGGATTGCTCTTTTTTCAAGACGCTTACCACAGCAAACGCAGTCAATTCGAGGGTAAAGAAAATCCAAAAATCCGTCTACTAATAAGCGTAACTGACTCATGATGTTATCATCCCATATACTTGCTGTAGACGTTCATCCAAACTAGAATATCGTTTGGCAATGTGATTGTTCTCAACCATTCTAAGTATAATATGTTCTCTACCTACTAACACTACAAGCTCCTTTGCACGAGTCACTGCTGTGTATAATAAATTTCGAGTCATCAGCATAGGCGGACCGGAAATCAAGGGAATAACTACAACAGGGAACTCACTTCCCTGACTTTTATGTATTGTAACAGCATAGGACAACTCTAATTCATCTAATTGATTGAACTCATAAACAACGATTTTGTCGTCATCAAAGAGGATTGTTAGTGTTTGATCCTCCTTATCAATATCCTGAATAAAGCCCATATCTCCATTGAAGATTCCTTCCCCTTCATAGCTCTCTCCACTTTGCTCAGTTCTCGTCCATTCCAGCTTATAGTTGTTCTTAATCTGCATAACCTTGTCGCCTTGTCTAAATATGGTTTCACCATATGCTTTTTCCTTCTTATTAGAAGCTGGTGGATTCAGCACCTTCTGAAGCTCCACATTAAGATTATTCACCCCAATTATGCCTTTGCGCATAGGTGCCATAATTTGAATATCCTGTAAGGGATGATATTCCCCATAACCTGCTAATCTCTTCGTTATTAAGTCATCTAAGGTCTTCAGAATCTGTTCTGGAGAATCCTGCTTATCTATAAAGAAATCCTTCTCCTTAACGTTAAGCATAGGCATTTCACCACGATTGATTCTATGGGCATTAACAATGATCATGCTTTCCTGGGCTTGACGAAAAATCTCAGTAAGTTTAATAACTGGAATCACATTACTCTTTATAATATCTCGCAGAACATTCCCAGGGCCAACCGAAGGAAGCTGATCTACGTCGCCCACCATGATTAAACGAGTACCCTGAATAATAGCTTTTAATAAATGATACTCTAATAGAATGTCCACCATGGACATTTCATCTATAATCACTACATCAGCCTTAATGGGGTCGTCCTCATTTCGCTGAAAAGCTTCTTCATGTTCCTC
>JAAZEK010000428.1 GCA_012512335.1 Clostridiales bacterium
CAGATCATATGTTTGTTGTAGACTATGATGTGGACAAAGGATGGTATGATCCTCGAATTATTCCCTATGGACCTTTTGAAGTAGAGCCATCTTGTATGGTATTCCACTATGGACAAGCTATTTTTGAAGGTATGAAGGCTTACCTGAATAAGGATGGAGAGGCTGTAGCTTATAGGCCTTTTGCCAATATAAAGAGACTTAATCGTTCTGCTGAGAGATTATGTATTCCTCAATTAGATGAAAATCTAGTATGGGAAGCTTTACGAAAGCTAATTGAAATTGATAAAGAATGGATTCCTAAAACAGAAGGTACTTCTTTATATATTAGGCCCTTTGTTATTGCTACTGATTCTCATTTAGGGGTACGACCTTCTCATACTTATAAGTTCTTTATAATTCTATCTCCTGTAGGTGCATATTACAAAGAAGGCCTAAAGCCTGTCAAAATATATGTTACTGACAAATATGTCCGTGCATCCGAAGGCGGAGTAGGATTTACAAAAACCGCAGGTAATTATGCAGTCAGCCTATACGCTGCAGAGGAAGCCCAGAAAAAGGGCTATACCCAGGTGTTATGGCTTGATGCCAAGGAGCGTAAATATGTTGAAGAAGTTGGTACAATGAATATCTTCTTTAAAATTAATAATAAGTTAATTACAGCTCCTTTAGATAGTGGCACAATACTAGGCGGGGTTACTCGAGATTCAGTCATCGAATTAGCTGAGGATATGGGCTACACAATAGAGGAAAGACACTTGGCTATTCAGGAAGTTTACGATGCCCATGCGTCTGGAGAATTGGAAGAAGTATTTGGAACTGGTACAGCAGCTGTAATCTCACCAGTAGGAGTAATGAACTGGAATGATAACATTATAGAGATAAATGGTGGAGAAATGGGTGAACTATCCCAGAAGCTGTATGACAGGGTAACTGGTATCCAATATGGGAAAGAATCAGATAAGTTTGGTTGGATTGAGAAAATCTGATTTCTGTTCGCTGATCTCCTTACATACGATTTATTATTTTAAACTGTGAATAGTAACAAGCTAGTGAATATATAAAAAATAAAAGGGGTGGGTTAAAGTATGAATAACTTTGGAACTGATATACCACGACCAGAATATCCTAGACCTCAAATGGTGAGAGAAGATTGGATAAATCTCAATGGTACTTGGGAGTTTGAGATGGACTTTGGAAGAAGCGGGAAAGAACGAGAGCTTTTTTTAGAAGACAAATTACAAAAGAAGATTCTAGTTCCTTTTTGCCCCGAAAGTAAACTATCAGGCGTAGAATATACAGACTTTATACCTGCTGTTTGGTATAGAAGAAGTTTTACCATTCCGGATAACTGGAACGGTAGTAAAGTGTTAATCCATTTGGGAGCTGTTGATTATGAATCAGAAGTTTGGATTAATGGTGCTTCGGTTGGTACTCACAAAGGAGGATACTCATCCTTTTCATTTGACATTACAGAATATATTTCTATAGGTGAGAATGTAGTAATTGTTTATGCAGAAGATGATGTGCGATCTGGTTTGCAGCCAAGAGGTAAGCAAAGGGCGGAACATCACTTTATCAAGGCGGGATGTGATTATACCAGGACTACTGGTATTTGGCAGACAGTGTGGCTTGAGTGCGTTCCTAAAGAGTATATTTCAAGCTTCAAGATTATTCCTGATCCGGATAATCAATCTGTTTATGTTGAATCCATATTAAAAGGAGATACTAATGGTTTGATATTCAAGGCTCAGGCGGTCTATGATGGCAGCGATGTAGGGCAAGCTCAAGCTATCATTACAGGCAACCGAGTCAGCCTTACTATTAACTTAGAAGAAAAGCACTTATGGGAACCTGGAATCCCAAACTTATATGATCTTATCTTGACAATCGAGAACGATAATAAAGCTATTGATAGAGTTACAAGTTATTTTGGCTTGCGGTCAGTATCATTAAATAAGGACGTCATTAACATTAACGGAAAACCTGTATTCCAGCGTCTGGTACTCGACCAAGGCTTTTACCCTGATGGTATTTATACTGCCCCAACAGATGAGGATTTGCGCAAAGACATAGAAATCTCCATGGGGCTAGGCTTTAATGGAGCCAGACTCCACGAGAAGGTATTCGAACCAAGATTCTTATATTGGGCAGATAAAATGGGGTATTTGGTATGGGGCGAACACGCTAACTGGGGCTTAGATATTCACACGCCGATGGGGCTTAGACAGTTTTTGCCTGAATGGATGGAGATATTAGAAAGAGACTTTAATCACCCTTCCATTGTAGGCTGGTGTCCTTTTAATGAAACATGGGATAAAGATGGTAGAAAGCAGGATAATGAGATCTTGCGAATTGTATATAATGTCACCAAGGCAATTGATACTACTCGTCCAGTTATCGACACCAGTGGAAATTATCATGTTGTAACAGATATATTTGATATACATGACTACGATCAGGATCCAGATTCTTTAGCTAAAAAACTTGAACCTATGAAAACAGGTGAAGGTGCATATGTTACCTTTGAGAACAGGCAAAAATATGAAGGACAGCCATACTTCGTAAGCGAATATGGTGGTATATGGTGGAATCCTGGTGACGAAAAAGGCTGGGGCTATGGCACAAGACCAAAAAGTGAAGAAGAGTTCCTGGCTCGATATAAAGGATTGACAGAGCTATTGCTGAAACATCCGAGGGTGTGTGCATTTTGTTATACCCAGCTATATGATATAGAGCAGGAAGTAAACGGTCTTTATACCTATGATAGAAAGCCTAAATTTGATCCAGAGATTATAAGAGCAATCAATAGTCAGAAGGCGGCTATTGAAGAATAATACAAAGTTTTGCTACAAAACTCCTTATTTGGGTAAGTATATGATAATACTTATTTGAGAGGAGTTTTCTTTTTATGAATAGAAGAAATAATGTAGTCACAATGAAAGGTAATCCAGTTACTTTGCTGGGAGATGAGGTAAAGTCTGGTGATAAGGCACCTGACTTCACCGTTTTAACCGGAGATCTTCAGCAATATTCCCTTAAAGATGCAGGAAACCAGGTCAAGATTATTAGTGTAGTCCCTTCTCTAGATACTGGTGTCTGTGAAATGCAGACTATTCGATTTAATCAAGAAGCCCAGAATTTGAAAGATGCTGTGATTTTAACCATTAGTGTAGATTTACCCTTCGCACAACAAAGATTTTGTAGTGCACATTCCATAGGAAATGTAGTTACTTTGTCAGACCACAAGGATTTATCCTTTGGCCTTAATTACGGCTTTGTTATGGAAGAGAGCCGACTTTTAAGCAGAGGAATTGTAGTCCTCGATAGGGACAACAACGTTCGCTATGTAGAGTATGTAAATGAAGTTACCGACCATCCAGATTATGAAAAAGCTTTAGAAGAAGCAGCTAAGCTGGTATAAGCATATAATAGAGAAATTTTGAGGTCATATCGTCAGCGATGTTGCTTCATTCTAGTAAATAGCGATACTAATAATTTAGAAAGACAAACTGATAGGCGTCCTAGATATAGATATTCCTATAAAAGGGGAGGTTGATAACCAGGATACTATTGGTTTGTCTTTCTTTGAATAGTGGTTATACTCAAAATTTCAACTACTGCGTGGATTTAAACTAATTTCTTCATCAAAAAGAATTTTTATGGGCTGTCTAATTCTACGGAAATATAATCTTTTATTTCTAATAAATCTTTTCTCGCTATAGGGTTTATTCTTAATTTATGCATAAGCTATATACCTAATTCCTGACGAACCTCTTCCTCAGTTAACCACTCATCACCAGTTGTAATTGCCTTTTCTGCTTCCATTAATTTGGATAATAGCTTTATGGTAGCTTGACTTTTTTGGTATTCTTTTATATCTAGTATTACATATCTACCCCTACCATTTTTAGTTAAAAAGACAGGCTCTCCAACTTCTATATCTCTCAAAACTTCATTGTAACTTCTTAAATCTGATACCGGCTTAATATTTGGCATATAATCAACTCCTTGCTGTTGTTATTATAGTCTTTTTTTACTTAAAATGCAACTACAAATTTACCTGCAAAACCTTAGGCTCAACCTTAACCCCTACTGGAATGATCTCATTAATAAAATTATCCCGTTTTGCTTGGTCAATTTTCATGGTAACTTCCACTTGCCGAAAATTAGAGTTCGTGACACCGTCCCAAACTAATCTGGTTATCTGACAGTAAATCGGATAAGACTTACTACCTTACTTAACTTGGATTCTCCATAATACCCAGGAATAAGGGCGCTTCAGTCACCACATCTACAATACCATAAACAAATGGTCTATCAAAAACCAACTGTTTTTCAGGTTCCATAACACCACCTGCTGCCATATCTACAGAAGTTACAGCGGAAGCTTCTGTTCCTAATTCATCGACTCGACAAAATGTCTTATGTTGAACATTGCTGATAAAAAGTCGATCTAATGAACCCTGTTTATCTTTATCAATCATAGAGAAAAAATCTGCTTTGCTAGGGTCAAAGGCTATTTCCATGCCCATTTTGCTCAAATCATCATTTAAGCTATCTGAAAAGTTGGTTTCAAATTTAGGTAGGGAGAGCATAACAGTTTCTACATTGATAGAAGCCAAATAATTATAAATAGTGACCCCATCCATTGTATTAATGAATGACCGAATATCAGTATTTTCATTAGGTAAAATCGCAAAGAACTGAAATCTTCCATCATCATATGGAAGTACAACACCTTTTGTACCATCCTTCTCAAAGTAGTCCATATCTCCCATTCTGTTCATGAAATCAACATTCACTTTTCCATTGGCTGAATTAAAGTTGCTTTTGCGTGTATGTGTTCCATCGAAAGGAACTTTCCAATCAGATTTAAAATAAACAGCATTAATCAGATACATCATATTTTCTGGTTGAATCTCTTCTACAATTTTTTTAATGGTTCCTTTGGTGGCTTTATCGACCCAGGCATTAATGGTTTTTACAGCAGAAGCATCATTAAAATCTAGGCTTTGAGCAGTCGCATTAAAGTAGTTGGCATTAGTTTGCAAGAAGTCTTTAGCTATTGGAAATTCATTTCGGTACCATACAGAATTAGCTATAGATAATTCTGTTTCATCTCCCATGGTTCTCAAGATTGAGATATAATCCCGGCATGCTTCATTAAATTCATCTGGAGACATAGTGGCTGCACTCAGAGTTTCGGACATAGCTTGACGAGTGTCTCCTTCTGCTCCATTATAAGTCATCCCTAGAGCTAAATAAACGGAAGCAGGAGAAATTAGAACATTTCCTTCATTTTCAGAACTGCTTTGGAACAAGTCCCAGGAAAACTTAAGGAGGGAGTTACGGAAGTTCTCCTGGATGCTGTCTGGTGCAGACGGCCAGGTAATGTCACTCTCTAAGGTCAAATCTCCGGTTTTGTTTTTGCTATTTTTATCATCTAGATCACTTATGGGGACACAAGCTGTGGATAACAGAAGTAGTAACAAGAAAGCAGCTATGATTTTAATAGTGTTTTTTCGCATAGCAATCACCTCTTTGCACTATTTGACGCTTAAGTTCCAACTTAGTTCCACATTAGAGTAAGCTTATTCTATTTTATGTAAAGGGATTGTAAATTATTGGTTAAATTTATCCATAGTATGTGGAAAACAATCTGAAAAACCTGTGGATAATGTGGGTAAGAATGGGGATTAAAATACTAGGACTTTAGCTAACTAAAGTAATAATGTGGACAATCGCATTAATTGTCCACATTATCCACAGAGTTGTTAACATAATTTAGTTCACTTCAAAGATTTAGCCTCAATTAGCTCTAAAACCTTGTCAATTCCGTTGCCTGTATCACTTTTATCCATAGTATCAATGTATTGCTGCCGGTTATGATAAAGCTCAACAATATGATCATATAAGCTATCCTCTGTCATATTTTCCTGGTCCAATACCATGCTGAAATCTTGTTGATTAAAAGATTTCGCATTTAAGATTTGATCTCCACGACTGGCGTTCAAGGGTAGAGGAATCAATAGTGCTGGCTTTTTTAATGCAAGAAATTCAAATATGGAGTTGGCACCAGCACGGGTTACCATCAAATCTGCTAAGGCCATAAGGTCTGGCAGCTCTTCTTTTACATATTCAAACTGCTTGTAGCCTGGATAGCTTTCCAGCTGTGCATCAAAATTCCCTTTTCCACAAATGTGGACAACTTGGAATCGTCTTGTCAGCTTGGGTAGCAAGCTGCGGATAGCGTTATTAATTGCAACGGCACCAAGACTACCACCCATGACCATAATAACTGGTTTCTCGCTAGTAAAGCCACAAAATGCTCTTCCTCGCTCTGAATCACCAAGAAATAACTCTCTACGGATGGGGCTACCTGTATGAACAGCTTTTCCATGGTCAAAATGAGCTAATGTTTCTGGAAAGGTAGTGCAAACTGTCTTTGCGAACCGGGTAGCAATTTTATTTGCCAAGCCTGGGGTTATATCGGATTCATGTACTATTACTGGAACACGGTTCAGCCAGCCTCCTAAGACAACAGGTACAGTAACAAACCCACCCTTGGAGAAGATAATTTGAGGCTTGATTTTGCGAATCAAACTAGCTGACTGTCCTACCCCTGCTATAACTCGAAAAGGGTCAGTTAGATTTTTGACATCAAAATATCGTCTTAACCTACCGCATTGTATGCTGTGATAGCTAATATCAGGTATTTCGGATATTAGGTTTTTTTCAATCCCTGTTTTTGTGCCTATATAATGTATTTCCCAACCACGGCTTTTAAGCTCGGGGATTAGGGCTATGTTGGAGGTAACATGGCCGGCGGTTCCGCCTCCAGTTAATACAATTTTTTTCAAACTCACACCTCCTGCTATTTCATATAAAAATATTTTACACTTGCTCTGGTGCATGAAGCCCTATTAAATATAAGCCATTTGCCAAGGTTAGCTTTGTCGCTTTTACCAATGCTAGTCGAGAGCTTCTAACACCTATATCACTAACCAAGATGGAATGCTCATGATAGAATCGATTGAAATCTTGGGCTACATCCACTAAATAACGGGTTAAGATAGAGGGCTCCAAATCCTTTTGTGCCTGCTTCACCTTATCCGGGAAGTCAGCAAGGGTTTTCGTCAACTGGTATTCTTCCTTCGATAGTAAATTCTTGCTGTCCAATTCAGATTCCTCTATGTTACCAGCATTATTGGCCTTTCGAAGTACAGAGCAGGCTCGTGCATGGGTATATTGAACATAAGGACCAGTTTCACCATCAAAATTCAATATTTCGTCCCAGGAAAAGGAGACATCCTTAATACGATTACTGGATAGGTCGCTAAATATGACGGCACCTACACCCATTTGTTGTGCTATTTTATGTTTGTTTTCCATATTTGGATTTTTTGAGTCAATAGTCTCCAATGTTTTTTCTATGGCCTTTGATAAGATATCCTCAAGAAGAACTACATTACCAGTTCGGGTAGCCAGTTTTTCTCCGCCAATACTAACTGTTCCAAAGGGAACATGATGCAGATCTTTATACCAATCATATCCCATTTTTTCTATAACTTTAAACCACTGCTTAAAGTGCAAGCTCTGAGATACACCAGTAACATAGATGCACTTTTCAAAGTTATAAGTATCTTTTCGATAGATGGCTGCTGTAATATCACGAGTGGCATATATGGTACTGCCATCGGTTTTTAGAATCAAACAGGGTGGCATATCATATTCTTCTAAGTCTACAATCTTAGCTCCTTTACTTTCAGTAAGTAGGCCTTTGTCATCCAATTCCTTTATAACAGGCTCCATTTTATCAATATAAAAGGCTTCTCCTGCGTAGGAGTCAAAGCTTACATCCAGCAAATCATAGACCTTTTGGTATTCTTCTAAGCTAATGTCTACAAACCACTTCCATAGTTTATGTGCCTCTTCGTCCTTTTGTTCTAAACGGAGAAACCACTGCCTTGCCTCATCATCAAGGGCAGAATCTTTTTCTGCTTCTTCATGGAATTTTACATAGAGGGCAACTAGCTCTTTAATCAGGCCTTCATTAACAGCCTCCTCATTGCCCCAGTGCTTATAAGCTGTAATTAGCTTTCCAAACTGTGTTCCCCAATCGCCTATATGGTTTACACCAACGCTGTTATACCCCATAAACTCGAATATTCGATATAGGGAATTCCCGATGGAAGTAGAACGAAGGTGGCCTACATGGAAAGGTTTTGCTACATTAGGCGAGGAATAATCAATGACAATATTTCTTCCCTGGCCTATATTAGAAGATCCATATTCCTTACCAGCTTCTAATATATGGGAGAGTATTTGTTGAATATAATTGCTTTGATTTAGAAAGATGTTCAAATAACCAGATAAATTTTCGATACGGTCGATATTCTCATTTGGGGGAATAAGCTGAGATAATTCCTCTGCTATCTTAACTGGGGATTTCCTTAACACCTTGCTCAGCTTAAAGCAGGGCAAAGCTAAATCACCCATTTCAGGATTAGGTGGGATCTCCAGCATTTCAATTATTTGTTGTGGTTCCAGTTCTGGTATATGAAGAGCTAAAAGCTCGGAAACCACTGATTTTGCATTATACATTAAACTTACCTCATTTCTTACTAATGGATTTATACGGATTAGAAATATAATATCACATTATAGGGATTAGATACTAGAAAGATTCCTCATTTCATTCGGAATGACAGTGGTTAGCGAAGGATCTTCCTCAGGTATTTAAAAATCGGGATAAAAGAGCCGTACCTGATTCCTGGTGAATTCCACTATTTTTTGCAGATACTTCATCGTAACAAGTGTTTCCACTTAATCTCTGTTCACTCTTTTGAATCATAACATAGGGTACTGGATCACTGGAGTGGGTTTTAATTGACAAGGGTGTAGCATGATCGGGCAGCACCATAAGCTTGTAATCATCATATTGTTCCAAGCCTTTTAGTAGTGGACCTATAACTTTATCATCAATCAACTCAATAGCTCGTACCTTGTTGTCAACCTCACCTCGGTGGCCACACTCATCTGGCGCTTCTATATGTAAATAAACAAAGTCTGTTCCATCCTTAAGAGCTTGAAGTGTAGCTTCCACTTTTCCAGCATAGTTTGTATCCAGAGTGCCTGTTGCGCCTTTTACATCGATAGACTCCATTCCCGCAGACAAGCCTAGACCCTTAACAAGATCTACGGCAGAGATAACAGCACCTCTTAAACCATGTAAATCAAAGAAGGAAGGTAGAAGAGGTTTTTTACCTTGTCCCCAAATCCAAATAGAATTAGCTGGATTTAAACCTCGTTGAACCCGTTCCCTGTTTATAGGATGAGAGGACAGAAAATGTGTGCTCTCTTCCATCATCTGAAGAATTATATCTGAGTTTTCTCCCTTGGGAAGATAAGGAGTAATCTTCTTATCCCTAATGTCATGGGGAGGTGTCAAATCATAGTCTAAAGATCCATTCTTCCACAATAGACAGTGCCTGTAACTGACACCTTTATAAAAGCTCAGGAAAACATTCTTAAAATGACGGTTTACTTCTTCTATAAGAGGAACTGATTCCTCGGTTGTAATTTCATCACAGCTGTGATCCAGCATTATCCGATCCTCATAGTTTTCCGCTTCTGACAAGGTGACCAAATTAGTTCGAAAGGTAACATCGTCAGCTGCCATCGGGACACCCATGCTGATGGCCTCTAATGGGGAGCGGCCAGTATAATATTTAACTGGATCATATCCGAGAACAGAAAGATTGGCTACGTCACTACCTGGCGATAGCTTAGGAGGAATGGTGCTTACTAAACCAACCTCACCATATTTGGCAAAATGGTCCATGTTTGGTTTATTAGCTACTTGCAGCGGTGTTTTATTTCCCAATTGAGGTATGGGGTAATCGGCCATACCATCGCCTAAGACAATTATATACTTCATAATGAAACATATCCTTTTTACTTATTTTAATTTTCCTTCATGTTACTGATCAAGAGTTCTAGAATGAATCGTAAACACAAGAGTGAGAGGAATATACTTTTATAAGGCTCTGAACAGTAACGTTTTCATTATAACAGGTCGTATGCTATGCGACAAGAGAAGGCTAGCACCTTGACAGACAATGTTTAAAAATATTATACTTAACGGGACAGATTCTAAATAGAAGTAGCCTTTCATCAATATCATGGGGAAGGGCTTTTTGTCATAATGCCTAGGAAAGTACAGATTTCCTTATAATGCACTTGACCTTAAAGGCATTTTAGCAAAGGCTACATAAAAATTACTTTGAGAAGCCTTTGTTCTAAGTAGGGAGGAAAGATTTATGAACGAAGTTAGAACCCGATTTGCACCGAGTCCCACGGGCTACCTACATATAGGAGGGCTACGAACTGCCCTATATACTTATTTGATTGCTAAGAAGAACAATGGGAAATTTCTATTGCGTATTGAAGATACAGATCAGGACCGTTTTGTAGAAGGCGCTACTGATGTTATCTACAATACATTGAAGCTAGTTGGCTTACAGCATGACGAAGGTCCGGATATCGGCGGTCCTTATGGTCCTTATACTCAATCAGAAAGAAAGCCCATTTATCTGAAGTATGCCAAGGAACTTATTGAAAAAGATGGAGCTTATTATTGCTTCTGTACCAAGGAGCGTCTTGATAAGATGCGGGCTGATGCAACTGAAACCAAGAGTGATTTTGGTTATGACGGACATTGCAGACATCTTAGCCAGGAAGAGATAGAAGAAAAGCTTAACGCAGGATTACCCTATGTTATCCGTCAAAAGGTTCCTAAAACTGGAACTACCAGCTTTGAAGATGAACTGTTTGGCACCATTACTGTAGATAACAATACCTTAGAAGACGGAATCCTGCTAAAATCCGATGGAATGCCAACCTATAACCTGGCTAACGTTATTGATGATCATTTAATGAAAATCAATCCAGTGGTAAGAGGTAGCGAATATCTCTCTTCTACTCCCAGATACAACTTGATTTATGAGTCCTTCGGTTGGGAAATACCCCAATACATTCATTTGTCTCCTGTAATGAAGGAACCTGGAAAGAAGCTGAGCAAGCGTGATGGAGATGCTTCCTTTGATGATTTCTATAAAAAGGGTTACTTAAAGGATGCCATTTTAAATTACGTTGCTTTGTTAGGATGGAGTCCTGGGGGCGATGAGGAATTTTTCACCTTGGAGGAGCTGGAGAAGGTCTTTGATACAAAGGGTCTAAGTAAATCTCCTGCTGTTTTTGATGTTAATAAGCTTCGCTGGATGAATGGTGAATATATCAAAAATCTAAGCCTTGATAAATTCCATGAGATGGCTCTTCCTTATTATAAGGAAGCTGAATTGCCAGAGGGAATGAATCTTAAGAGAATTAGTTCTTTGATTCATGGTCGCACAGAAGTGCTCAACGAGATACCAGATATGGTAGCTTTCTTGAATGTTTTGCCGGAATATGAGTCCGACCTATTTATTCACAAGAAGAGCAAGACCAATCTTGAAAATTCCTACGAGAACTTGACTAAGGCAATTGAAGTCCTAAATGATGTAGAAGATTGGAACGAGGATACCCTCCATCAGGTCTTATTTGATTTGATTGCCCAATTAGGGGTAAAAAATAGTTTGCTCCTATGGCCAGTTCGAATAGCTGCTGCTGGCAAGCTGGTTACTCCCGGAGGTGCAATTGAAATCCTTGGACTACTAGGTAAGGATGAAGCTATGAGGCGCTTGCATATCGGACTGGAAATTCTTAGTGATGCATTAGAGTAATGATTGATGTTGTAAAGGATGCTGAAATTCGAAATGATGTAGAAGGTTCCGATCATTGTCCAGTTGTCTTATATTTATAAAGAGAAAGCAGTAGAGTACATACTAGGGGGAAGAGGTTTATGAAATGCAGAGTTGGTTGCGGTGCTTGTTGCATTGCGCCTTCTATTTCCTCTTATATACCAGGTATGCCAAATGGAAAACCTGCAGGTGTGCGTTGTATTCAGTTGGATGAAAACAATTACTGCAAGCTGTTCGGGCAGAGTGAAAGACCGGCTGTATGCAATAACTTTCAAGCTTCCTTTGAAATGTGTGGGCAAACAGCCCAAGAAGCTTATATTTATTTAAAAGATCTGGAAGAATTAACGAAGTAAAATAATAAACAAATAATAGCGAATAGCTAGTAGTTGGAAGAGAGGGACATTATGGAGAAAATTGTAGTAGGCCTAATGGGATTTGGTAATATAGGATCAGGTTTTGCAGCCATCCTTGAAGAAAATAAAGAGCAGATTAAAAGTTCTCTAGGCCGTTCTGTTGTAATTAAAAGAATATTAGTAAAGGATCCTGAGAATTTTATTGATTTGAACATTACCGAGGAGTATTTTACAGGGAATGCAGATCTCATATTAAACGACCCTGAGATTGATATCGTGGTTGAACTTATAGGAGGAATTCATCCAGCCTATGAATATATAACCCGTGCTTTAGAGTCAGGAAAACATGTGGTTACAGCAAACAAGGCGGTTATGGCTATTTACGGAAGAGAATTATTCGCATTAGCAGACAAAAACCGTGTTAGCATCCGTTTTGAAGGAAGTGTTGGAGGCGGAATACCGATTATTGCATCCTTGACTAGAAGTCTAGCAGGTAATCAAATCGAGGAAATTGTAGGAATCATCAATGGAACAACTAATTACATTTTAACCCGCATGGATGAATCCAATATGAGTTTCCAGCAAGCCCTATCTGAAGCTCAAGCCAAAGGCTTTGCAGAGGCTGACCCAACATCTGATATTGAAGGGGAAGATGCAGCATATAAGATATCTATCCTTACGCACGTAGCATTTGGAGTATATGTAAAGCCTGAAGATATTCCTTGCACAGGTATTGGTCAAATATCAGAGACTGAAATTGAATTTGCCAACGAACTAGGATATAAGATTAAGCTATTGGCATCAGTTCGTAGAAATAATGGAAATGGATCCCTAGATATTCACGTGCACCCTACATTGGTGCCTTTTGAACACCCATTATCCTCCATAAACCACGAGTTTAATGCTTTGTTTATAAAGGGAAATGCAATTGGAGATCTCATGCTGTACGGCAAAGGCGCGGGTTCATTGCCCACTGGTAGTGCGGTAGTAGGCGATGTGATGGAAATAGTTAGGATTATGAAAAATGATGTCTTTGAAGAGAAATTGTACACATCGAGATATCATATTGAACCCACATCTATTAGCTTAGGCTCCAGTGCTTATTATTTAAGACTTAAAGTGAAAGATAAACCAGGAGTTTTAGGCAAAATCACCACGACCTTTGGGAAAAACGGTATAAGCTTGCAATCTGTTGTCCAAAAAGGTAGAGGCGGCTCCAGTGTTGACCTGACACTTATTACTCATGAGGCAAAACGAGACAAGCTTGATATTGCTTTAAACGAGATCAGAAAAATAGATGAAGTAGAAAAGCTTTCTAGTATTTTAATGGTACAAAAAAGCCCATGAAATATAGTATGATAATTGTTAGGATAAGCCATCTGATCTAGATGGCCTTTTTCTATACTTAAAGCAATTTGTAATTTTTAAGAGAGATATGACTAAAATGTTGTTACAGCATATATGTATTGGGTTATATAATATTGAACTGCATACTTTTAACTGAGGGGTGAGCGAATGGATGCGCAAACACAGATAAAAC